>JAGGWU010000169.1 GCA_021163465.1 Candidatus Bipolaricaulota bacterium | reverse complement strand
GCTTGAAGCACAGTGAAGAGGTGGCCCGCTGGCGCCATTTCCTCGCCCACATCCTCACCCCGGCCGAAAGGAAAGCGGTGAAGGAGCTTGTTCTGCGGGGCGGCACCAACGCGGAGATCGCCCGCCGTCTGAGGAAAAGCCCTCGTACAGTAGAGCACCAACTGGAATCCGCCTTCAGAAAGCTGCGCGAGTTCCTGGATTGGCCCGAGGACTTCCCCATAAGCCGTAACACGTTGACCTCGCTCCTTACCCCTTATCTTGAGGGGGTTTCAGCCACGCGATCGGAAGAACTCCATTACAAGCAGTTACTGCTGCGAAGTCTCATGTTCAATCCGGTTACGTTATTCCAATGGCCTTTAGAGCCGCGGTTAGGGGATCTCCGTAGAAGATAGGATCCACGCGTTCCATGATGTCGCTGGGAACATCAAGGAAATCACGTTTGTTTTCAATGGGGATCAGGGCCCGGCGGGCACCATTATCCATCGCTATGCGCAATGGTTCGGTAAGGGAGCGCACACGCTTTATGTTCCCTTGTATGCTGAGATCTCCAAGGATCAAAAGGGCGGGCAGCGCCTGGCATTGCTTTAGAGCGGAATAGATAGCAACGATCAAAGCTACCCCAATTTCTCCGGAAACACGGTTCGCTAAAAGGTCGAGGACTTCAACGTGGAAATCGGTGGTGTCAAACGACTGGGCAATACCCATTTGGACTTTGTTTCCCTTTAGGTAAGCAAAGGCGCGCTGCAAGGATTCCCGGATCGTACTGTCAACGCTCCCCGCAATCTTGAGCTTGCCAGTACCTGAGGCACAACCTACTTCGACCCGATAAAGGCCCACTTTGCCCTGATCGTCCACCACCGCGGTGTAGACAGAGCCGGGGGCAAGCGGATCCGCCGAAATCAAGTTCCGTCCCCCTTCTTCTGGTACACCGACGTACTGTTCTTCGCGAGTTTCGTTGTCGATGTACGAAAAGGAGGTCTGGTAATACTCGAAGGAACCCATCTTCTTAAGTTGTTCCTTAACTCGCCGACGTCCTTCAAGGGCGAGCTCGAGAAGTTCGGCCAGCTCCTCTTTGGAAAGCTCTCCGTGAGGATATAGCAGCTTGATCAGCCCGGAAACGGTCTTGCGTACTGCTTTGACGTCACGTGCGTTGAGGTGGGAACCAAGTGAGAAGTGATGATCGATCATCTCCGTGAAGTTGTGCTTGCGTAATTCACGTAAAGCCTCTGCAAAGTAGTCGACGATAAATCCATAACGATCGCTGAAGAACTCCGTGCGCATCTTCGGGATTTCCCACCCTGGCAGATAAAAATGAATCCGATCGAGGAAAGCCATGTCTTCACGTATGACATCGGGTAGCGGAGCAAAAAGGTGGGACGAACGAACCATTACATCCACCGGCTGATTCGTATTTCCAAAGAAAGCGATAGAGGCATAACCGGAGAGCGACTCACGCCCTCGTGCAAATGTGCCTGACTCACAATAAGTCTTGAGCATGGTGATAACTTCCTTTGGCATTTTTTGGAGATCAGCGACCTCGTCGAACGCCACTGCATCCCAAATGCCCACAAGTCCTATTTTGCCAGTTGCCATGTTATAAAACAGATTGGCCACAGTGGTGGGACCAGTGAGCAGAATCGCGTAGGGAGAAAGTTCTTGATATGCGTACGACTTACCGGTCCCACGGGGCCCAAGCTCGATGAGGTTGTAATTTCGCTCCACAAGAGGAATGAGGCGACATAACAAAAGCAACTTCAGCCTGCGGGTGAAGTGTTTTGGTTCCAAACCGATGCTTCGGATCAGAAGGTCAAGCCACTCTTCGTTTGTGAACTGACGCCGCCCCTCACAGTACTCGTCGAGATCAAATGTTGCTATCTGTATCGGCCGGAGTTCTTCTATCCAGAAGGGGCTACGCTTGCCCGTGGCCGACTCGTCGTAGCGGTGGGCAATCTTGATCTGGGCCCAAATCCCTCCCATAAGAAGGCGATCGTATTTGCGAATGAACTCCTCTGGGATGTGAACGTAACGATGCCCAAAGTTCACCAGCTCGGCCCAGAACTTGTCCTCATGTGATAAGTAGCGAACTTTAACCTTATCGATTAACGTGTGGCGTCCCTTTTCACGCACTAGAGCTTGTACTTTGTTCGCTTCATCCGGTCGAACGAAATTCTCCGCAAGCGTTGAATTCACAATCCGTAATCCCGCTTCAAGAGCAACTGGATCCTCAGTAGCACAGTACTTGCCAAGCAAATACTCCAAGACAAAGACGGGAACGTTGGCGCCAACCTTGACTCGCCGGACGAGACTCTTGCGGACGACTCTCCCAGGGAAAACCTCGTCCGCCTTTCGGTCGAGTTCATCAAGGGTGGTGTGTGCGTTCATCAATCCACCTCCACATCGGAAACGACCTCCGCTGGCCGTGAGGTGCCGAGCAAGCGATCGGTACCGGTTTCGTAAACGTAAAGCGTCACGATATCCTTTCTTGCCAAAGAAGAGGTGACACGAAGGGTTAGAACTTGAGACACACCGGCTCGCAGCAGGACAACCCCTGTTTCTTCGTCGAAACCTTCTCCTGCGACAATCCTCGCTACCTCCTCACCTCGACGATTCCGGGCGCTGATACGCACGCGACGCTCCATGGTGAATAAATCTGCCTCAAGGGTGAGCGATACCGAGAAAACACCAGTTGTTATCCGATCTCCAATCACTCGGGCAACAACCTTGCCTCCCCCAAGTGGGGGCTCCAGCCGGGTGCGCACTACGACTACGGGCACGAGCAATTCCTGAGGCGAAAGGCCACCATGCAGGAAACGTCTCGCACCCGCAACTCCGAAGATCGCGAGCCCTCGAGGGACCACAAGATCCAAATCTCCGGCCACCCCGAAATCGGCCAACGGGATCCGCACAGTACTCACGGGCGTCGCACCCCCTTTTCCCACCCAACACCGCCGATGGAGCTTCCCTTGGCCGCCAGGAGGCTCGATCGCTCGCTCCGGGCCGAGCGATTGCGAAAGGATTATGAATCCGTGGTCTGAAGCAATGACAAAGCGCTGCACCCCCGCAGCGGAAAGTCGCTCCATGGCCCTAATCAGAAGATCCCGAATCTCGTTTACGTACTTCCATGCCGCGGCAGTATGGTCCGATTCGAAAATCTCGTCAATTTCTTGTGAGCGAACGATCACCAATTGTGCCGATCCGATGAGCTCCCTTAGTTTCCTTTCGCCTTGCTCACACAGATCGGTGAGCGTGAATTCCACGACCTCACCGTGTACTGCTCGTACCATATTTATACGGTCTTGCACGGTGTGCACAGGGATTTCGTCTACGAATACTTCAATCTCACCGCTGGAAGAGAGCGAAAGGCGCAATCCTCGCTCCGCTCGGGGAAGCAGACTTGCCATCCCCACAGGTGTGAGGGTTGGGGGCGTTGCCACTGCCGCGAAGATCTCCACTTCCGGATGACCTTCATGCTGCAACGCATCGGCCAGTTCCCGGCCAAGTTCGTATCGTAAGGCATCGACCCAAAAGTACGCAGTGACCCCTTCTCTCGACGCTACATGTGCTTTGTGTATGTCGGATTGGCGGTGAAGGTCGATTTCCATGCCTTCCCGCTCCACAGTCTCCGTGAACTGGTTTAACAAGCCTTCTAGCCATTCATGGTAGGCACGCCGGGCACGCGTGATGGCTTTCTCCAAAGGTCCGTATCTTACCAGCTCGGTTAAAGCTGCCTCACAGTGACGGTGGGCCCGATCCACCCGCCAGCCTTTCTCTTCATACCAGTGAAGTAACTCCTCAGCAGAGACACGTCGGGGAACGGGGGTTTCCAGGAGAGCTAAGTGCAGGTGCGCCAATGCCTCCACCGCTCGCCAACGAGGCTGCCAGTCCATTGCTTCTGGGACGCTTGCGCGGATCCATATACTCCGCTTGCGAGTCTTCGCCATCTCGGCTGCGCCCGCAAAGTTTTTCTCTTGGAGTAGCTCCACGGCTCGACCGAAAGCCAGTTTTTCCAGCACCGGTACGGTGTCGAGCTCCTTGAGCCGCTCGTCCCACACCAACACTTCCTCGAGTTTGAGGTCGGCTTCAGCCTGCACGGCCAGCTTCCGATAGGTTTGTACGCGATCCAAATCGCGCCGCCACCTTGCAAGCAACTCCCGTGAACGGCGCCGCTGCTCTCGGTCGGCCGGTCGGAAAACAGGTCTCAGGCTTTCCGGGAGCGAACCAAGCGTCTCCTCGAGTTCCAGCAGGACGAGGTGGCGGAAAACGCTGTTCCGCAAGGCATCAGCATTCCCCTGTGGTTCTCCCCCGAATGCCCGCCTGAGAAAACGTCGAGCGTCCTCCCAAAGACCCTCACGCTCCAAGATTTCATTCGAAGGATCGGCCAAGATGCGCAGCGCAAGCTCGACGGGATCGGTTGCCTCCAGTACGGTTTGAAGGCGCACCTCGAGGATTTCCCCTGCCCGTAACGCAACCTCAGCCTCCTCCAGCGTCCGCGACTGGCGGGAAATCTCCTCAAGTCGCTGGGCGGATAACTCTTCCCCCAGGGCGTTGCGCAGCAAGGTCGAAAGGCGGATCTTCCATTCGGTACCGGCATCTCGTACTTCGGCCAGGGGATCCTCCCGAGGGGTCTTCACGGGCTGATAGATCAGGAGCCGCGGTGGGTTCACATCGGCTACCAGCGGCTCGATCTCTCGCTTAAGGGCGAACCAGCTTCCATCCCAGGCCACAAAATGCGTCTCCGGGGGGCAAACCTCGCGTGCCACCTCAACCCCGTATTCCCGATGGTCGTCCACCCACACCACGATCCCGTAGGTGTCAACTTTCTTTTTGAGCGTTCTCTTGAGGTACTCGCGCAGGGCTGACATTAGAGTGCCTCCCTCCAGCGCGAAACCGTTGCCCAAGGGAACTTGCCCTCCACAACGAGTTGTCGGGCGTGCTCGGGGTCGTTCGGGGTTCTACTACTTCCACGCCCCGACTGACGCCAGGCCGGCATCAGTGAGGCAAGGGGCGCAGCACATAGGATGATCCCGTCGTCAAGATCCGGCTCCCACCCCAAATTAGCGACCCGTTCAGCCTCCTCCAGAAAGGCGCGCACCTCCTTGAGAAGATCTTCCGTTTCATCGAGCTCTCGGACCAGACGCTGGCGCTCCCTTCCGCCCGTCTTCGCGATCCGCTTGCGCAGTTTTTCGGTCGCCTGCACGAGCGATGTTCCTTTCCGTCGAGCCTCTCGAACGATGGCAAAGAGCGTTTCCCGCGAAAGCGCCGGCGCGTAGAGCCACAGACCCCATCTCCGCGAGGGCACCGAGAGATACCAGTAGATGGGCGCCTTGCGCCGGGATTTGGAGTAGCGCTTCAGGTGAATTTTGAAGAAATCACGACGGAAGTAGTCGCGCAGCTCCCGGCCCAGGATGCGCTCGCACTCCTCAAGGATCGCATCCGGGTCATCGAAGAGGGCTTCCGCGACAAGACGAACCCTTCGGACGATGTCCCAAGGGTGGCCCTCCTCGTCGAGCAGGATCCGGTCGGGTGGGAGCTCAAGCGGGTAGCCCTCCGGCGCCTCGCATGCCGGGAGGCCATCGGGCCCCACCAGCATCCCCGGCGGGCATAAAGGCACCGGGTCGAAGGGGTCGGGAGGCGGAGGCGCAAGGGACGGATCACAGCCGATGCGGATATCCCACCGCCCGAAGGCGCAGCCCACAAGGTAGGAGACTAGATCCTCAGCCGAGCGACGGGGCTCCTCGGGCGGGAAGAGGCCGAGCCGTCGACGCGTCTCGACGAGCACCCGTGGGTGGCGGCGGAAGACGTGGGCGAGGACCTCCAGGCGCCTATCCAGGAAGTAGGACTTGGTGGTGACGGTGCGGGAGCCCCCGCGGGTCTCCACCACCTCATCGATAACTTTGTCAATGGGCATCTGGTAGAGGCGAGCGAACTTTTGCTCCTCGTCAGGGCTAAGGGGATCGTCGGAGTAAGAGGCCGGATGGGGACCGTACTCCTCGTCGAGGTAGCGCTCGGCCTCCTCATCCAGCTCCAGGGCTCCGTGGAGGATCCGCTCGGACTCGTAAGAGAGTTCGATCCCGCGGACGACGGCGTCCTCATGGGTATCCAGGGCGGCGCGGACACGGTCCTCAAGGGTGCGACCGTCGTAGCGGAGGGCGGCCGGGCAGACGAACCGCCGGGTCGTTTCATCGGTCTCGTCGAAAGAGGCGCGAATAACGAGGGGTTCGGCCGAGCATTTAGCAAAATCCTCTCCAGCTCTGCCTCGGAGTTTCTGGCAGAGCCAAGGGAGTTTCTGGATAAGGCCGACACCATAATCTCGTGCTGCCGTACCCGATGCGGTCTCCTCTCCTGCCGGGACGAGCGAGTCGACGATGGTTCGAATTATTCGGTCATTCAGGGAGCTCAGAAGAGAAATGAGGGGATGACCCGTTAAGGAGACGAGAGCAGGACCCTTAACACTGAAAATAGTTCCCGCCGGCAGCACCTGCGGACTGAAGCCACTCGTCGTCCGCTCCGGCCATGTCAGACCAGGGCGGAAGTAGTACTGGGTGTTCTGAACGCGCGCTCGGCGCCCCGTCTCCCGAATCCGTCGACCGCCCTCCTCCCAGTCCACTACCAGGTGGATGTCGGCATAGTAGGGTGAGTACTCCCCGCCCTTGGCGAAGGGCACCCAGCGCTTACCCTGGAAGGTCTCCTCGCGGCTTCTGGCAATCTTCCTCGGATCCACCCCCCAGAAAGCCCGCACGAAGCGGAAGTCGTCGGAAGTCTGGAGGCCTACCCGCACCTCCGCTCCGTTCCCCTCCAAAGGCGGAAGTTCCGAAAAGAGCCGCCGAATGGAGGGTGCCACCCAATAGGCGAGGGGGGCGCCGGGGATCTCCTCCAGTTCCTCGGGGGCCACCCGGAAGACGCGCGGCGAACCTCGGCCCTCCCGCACCTCCCGACAGGCCTCGACAAGGGCGGCAGCGCGGTCGGTGTCCTTGAGGAGCCGTAGGAAGACCGTCGGCTTGCCCCGGCAGCGGGGCTCGGCGCTCACCACATAGGCGGCGGCCTCTACGTTGGCCCCCTCCATCACCCCGTATCCCAGGTCGGCCAGAGCGACTAGGCGGTGACGGAGGAACACTTCTCTACGCCAGGCCTCGAAGGTGGTGAGGAAGAGCCCTGTCCGGGATGTGATGGCCCCGAGGTAGCCTCCCTCGCGCAAAAGCTCGATCCCCCGGCCCACAAAGGCGGCGAGCAAATTGTAATCCTTCCACGGGATCCAGGGGTAGGCGGCCTTGAGGTACTCCTTCGTCTCCGGTACGGGCTCGCCGAAGGGTGGATTCATGAGGACCACCTCGTAGCGGCCCCGCATGGCCTCGATGAAGCCGATGGCGTCGGTGGCCTCGGCGGCAAGCAGCCGCTCGGCGGCACTTGAAGAGGCCTCCGCGGCCACCCGGCGGATGACCTCGAGGATCGCGGCCTCGGCCCGGGAGAACTCGTCTCTGGTCAGTTCTTCGAAAACCGTGCCTGGACCTCCTTTGGTCACTTCTTCGGCATGGGCCTGGATTTCCCTCCGCAGGGCCTCCTCTACCTTGAGGAGCGATCCCAGTATCGGAGCGTCCTTCAGGACTTCCCGGATACGGGCCATTAGGGCCTGCAGTTCGGGACTTAGCTCCTCCAGCGCCCGTTGCCAGACCCCCGGATCGGTGGGGAGATCCCGTGCCGTGAAGATGTTCGGGCGGGGGAGGTCTGCGTGTTTGGCCCTCCTTCGGGCCCGCAGTATCAGGGCGGCAGCGGCCACCTGGGCACACCGGGGGTCGATGTCTATCCCCCACAGACTGGTAAGGATGCGCGAGGCCGCCTCCTCCGGCGAAACGCCCCGCTCCTGCCAGGCCCGCTCCAGAAGGTCGTAGCAGCCCAAGAGGAAGTGCCCTGAACCTACCGCGGGGTCAAGCACCCGTACCTCCTCGAGGTCGAGTGGGGTACTCCGCCGCGTGGGCGGGTCCACGAGCAGGGTGAGCTCGTGGCGCAGGGCCGAATCGGGATTCGCTTCTAAAAGCCGGCGTCCCAATGTGTTCTGCACCAGAAAGTCCACCACATAGCGCGGCGTGAACCACTGGTTCCGGACGGCCAGCTCCTGAGAATTCCTGGGCGCTGCCTCCTCCCGCGCCGCCCTGCGTTCGTCGTCGGAGATGAAGTACTGGTAGGTCCAGCCGAAGGCTTCCGGGTCCTTCCAGACGGCGTCCAGGTCAGGGTCAGCGAAGATGGCCACGAGTTCCTCCAGAGCCCTGGGGGAGGGCTCCAGGGCGAGAAGCGGGTTGCGGGGGTCGAAGAGCACCGGTGCGTCACGTGCTAACTCGTCAGCGCACAGCCGCAGATAGGTCCAATAACCCCGGGTGGGGTCCTTGGCAAGCAGCGGAAAGATTTCGATGAACTCCCGATACCCACGGGATTCCTTACCACGGGCCAGGGACTCGGGCAGAAGACCAATGGCCTCGGCCACCCGGATCGCCACCAGCCGATTGAGGGTGGTGAACACCGCTTCGCGGAGAAGTCGCGTCACGGCCTGGCCT
Source organism: Candidatus Bipolaricaulota bacterium (assembly GCA_021163465.1). GTDB lineage: Bacteria > Bipolaricaulota > Bipolaricaulia > Bipolaricaulales > Bipolaricaulaceae > UBA3571. The sequence goes on along the minus strand of JAGGWU010000169.1, from coordinate 5,933 downwards.
GCGTCCAGGCCGTGAGCTCGGAGGTGATCGACGATCCCCACAAGTTCAGCACGAGAAACCTGCTCGCCCGCGGGAAGGGCTAGTCGAGAAGTTTCTTCAATGCGCCCAGAGAGATGGATGCCGTACCGACCTTCAAGGGCCTCCCGATAATCCTCTTCCAAAATACCACGGGCTTTGCCGATGGCACTTTCCAGGCGCTTGCGCTCTTCCCTCGTCATCACTTTATTCCAGGATCACCTGCTTGCCCTGGGCCAAGGCCTCTAGGATCGTTTGCCGGAGGCGTTCCAGCAGGACCTGGAGATCTTCCTCGGATGTGACCACACCATCGTAAAGGTCACGGAACCGAACACGAACGACCTCTGCCCTGGTCGTTATGGTAGTAAGGTGCCTGTCGATCTCAGCGGCCATTGCCGAGACGCGCGCCAACCGGCCACGAAGGTCCTCCAGGCTCGGGCCCACCTCCGGCGTCGCTGATCCCGAGGGGATGAGCCCATGGAGGGGTTTTAGAGCTTCTTCCAACGTCGCCTTCTCGACACCGCTTGCGAAGCGCTGACGTAGACGCTCGATATGCGCACCCACCTCCCGGCGAAGACGCCGGACAATGTCTTCCCAGGCTGCTCGGTACGTCTCCTGTTGTTCCCGCACCAGGCGGTGGATCGTGCCGAGGTTTGTCACCAGGTCGGTGCTGTGAAGCAGGTCTTTGAGACGTGACAGGCGCTCTTCCTCCTCCGGGCCGAGGCCGACAGGTCCTCGCTGTACCACCCGCTTGGCATCGCGAAGCAGTTCAAGTGTTTCACTGGTCAGGTTTTCATGCCATTTCTTTGCGCTCTCAAGCCCAGCTCGAAGATCTTCCCAGGTCTCATCGCAGGTCTTGATGACTTCTTCGTCGGTCATATTTCCACACATTTCTATAAATTTCCCGACCCGCTCGATGTCCTCCGGGATGGGAAGGTCCAGGGCACGGAGGCTGGCCGTTACCTTTGTAATGATGTCGGAATGTGATCGGAACGCTTGACGGATACGCCTGGCCAGTTCGTCGGTTGCGATGGGCTCGCGCTCACCCGTAAGGCGCTGCAGTTTTTTTGCTACTCGGGCGCGCATATCCGGGTCCACCTCGCGTTGGGGAGCAAAGGCGGCAGAGCGGAAACCGGGGAGTGTCCCAAACACTTTGTCCAGGCGGGGATCCCTCGGATTAGTAATGCGGGCGCCCTTGGTGATGACTTCGATCGTACCGGCGCGGAGAAGCAGCGCTAAGAATACCATCAGTACCTCGACGTGGGCTCCAAACGGAGGCTGTCCAAACTTCTCTTCCAGGTATTTACCGGTGGCCTCCATGCCGTAGTTGGTCCGGTCTCGGATCTCGGCTAGGACAGTCCTTAACGGCTCCACATCGGTAGCGATCATCATGCCATCTGGAGTGGGGCGCAGGACTCCAAGTTCCCCAGGTCCTAAATACGTTGGCAACCCTTCCAGCGTTTCCGACTGCAAAATGGCACGCGCATCTTCGCGGCGCGCAGGCACCGCGAACTCATGGAGTCGCGGGTAGATCCTGTCAATCTTCCGTCCGAAACATTCCTTTAAGGCGTCTCGGACATCCTCTCCCTGTGGCTGTTCTTCAACGCCTTCAAAGATGAAGATCCCGCGAAGCAAATCCCCTTCCAGTTGTGCTCGCAGCTGTTTTTCGATTCGATCCTTGCGCACACGCTCTTCTCCTAGAAGTTCCAGCTCGGTTTTCGACCCTCTGTTGCCTTCATGGCGTTGGATCATTTCCCTGCTCCGATGGAGTTCTCGAGCCAGTTCCAGGGTCTGGTCCTGTGGCCTGTAAGCCCAGTAGAGGGTGTGGAGCTTTTCCCGTGAACTCTTTCTGATATCTTCAAAGGTGTCCTCATCGACTTCTTGGATGACCACCTCGATATCTCCTTCAATGAGGCGGTCTCCGTTCACAACGATGCCCACCCGGAACGTGCGACGTGACTCTACAGCTAGCCCTTCGAACATCTGTTTTATTAGCTCCCGCCGTATACGGTGCCACGTGGCGGGTTTCATCTCGATTCCCCGTCGTTCCCGCTCCCAATCCTTTTCCTCCGGCAGTTGTAAACGGTAGCCGTTCTCGGAGTGGCGAACCACTTCCTCCTCAACTAAGATGTGTAGCGCTTCCTCCACCTTTGGTCGACAATTTTCTGCTTGAATGCTCAGGTGGAGCAGGGCCGCGATGTTTTGAGCCTCCAATTTGAGGGCTCGGACACCACTGAGCAGGGAGATCGTTTTTGCGACCTGGGTGGGCATCCCTTCAGGCCCATGTCGGCTCTCAACTTGTTGAATCTCGGCCTGCCAGGCCGTGGGAGTGATCCCCTCAAGCAGGTCGTACGCCATGGCCGTAGTTACTAAGGATCCAACTTCCTTTTCCCCAAGGGCAGTCTTTGGATGGATGATCAACTGCTGGGCGAGCTTGATAAGAGTTCGATTGCTTCCCCCCAACATCGGGCTTCCTCCTCCCCTCGCCCGATGAGCAGAGACGGCGTCGATAAAGAGCTGGATTTGATAGGGCAGAAGTGGGTACAGACGGATGAATTCTTCCTCGCTGAAGTCCCTCTGGCGCGTGGGGGAATCGAGACGAGTGTTTTCCTTCAAACGATTTCGGTATTGCCGAAAGATTTCACGGATGGCATTGGCTCCTTCGGTTGTTTTTTCCAAAACACGGCGGGCTACAACCTCTTCAATATCACTGGGAACCAAATCCACCGTGACGGGAAAACGATCTCGCACTCTCGCTAGTTCGATCCGGCGTCCTTCAAGGCTGTCCACAACGTCTTCGAGCTTTTCTTGAGACGTGACGACCAGCCAGATCTTCCCGCGCTTTTTCTGAATTGCATGGGCAAGCCCCATTAGGTCATACATCCTTTTCTCCGACCGTGCCACGTACTGACCGACCTCGTCGACGATGAACACAATCCTCTCTTTCCCACCTCCTCGTCTTTGAAGCAACGCTAAGGCTCGATCGGCAAACCAATCTGCGGTGACCACCGGCTCATGGGCTCCGCGAATCCAACTGTCAGGTTGAGGATAAGTTTCAGGCCGCAGAAGATGCAGTGCATGCGATGCTTCGTTGCGAGCCAGCGCTACATGACGTCGTTCTGTCCATGGACGCCCAGTTACTTGCTCGAATAGTTCTGCGAATCTCCCCAGATCGCCATCCCCCTCTAGGTTATACTCCAGCTCTGCAAGCAAGATGTCTTTGGAATAGCCGAGCCGATCCAACAGTGCTCGATAGAGAGGCAAGACAATACTCTCCCCTTCGCGAAGCACATACCGAGCCGTGGAGAGATCCACAAAGACGCTTAACGAGGGAGCTTGAGCGTGAATCGTGGCGAGCAAGGCTCGCAGACGGTCGTCATGAGCCCGTTCCAAGAACCTATCCGTGGCCGTGCGGCCCTGAATCACAGAGTTTTCTAGTATATAGCCTAGGACTTTCGCAAACGACGATTTGCCCGATCCGAAGAAACCGCTGATCCAGACAGTAACAGCTTCGTTCGGATTGCGGATGGTCTCCTGAAACACGTCCAGTACTTTCTCGAATTCTCTCCGCAGATGATCAGTGACCACATACTCCGCAAGCTCGTGAGCGACCGTTTCCTCATCGCCGAGGTCAACCTTGATAACTTCCTCGATACGCCGTTCGATGGGATGGCGGAAAACCTCCCGAATCTTCATGGGCCCTCCCTCACCACTATGGTCGCGCGGTAGCCGTGCGCTGGTTGGCACCGGCCCATAAAGCTTAGCCCATAAAGGCCAACTACACGTCCCGGATATAGCAACACAACCGGGCACGAAAGGCGCTCTCGCAGTTCGTCGAGAAGCGCTGAGGTTCGAAAAACCGGATAGAGCGCGCCAGCTCGGTAAAGAAACACAGCTGAGCGTTCATGCACATTGCCAATGGCTTGGAGGACTCGATCTGCCAAACTAGGTGGCCCTTGGAGAATCTGGGCAATAGCTTCCAGTACGTAATTGAGGGCATCTTCGTCTCCAGCATGGCGACGTTCTTCTTTGGTAATTGAGTCAAAACCCCATTCGTCAATGGCCTGCCAGAGGAGACTGGCCAGCGAAATGGCCACTGACTTGATACCCTGCGTTTGCAGCCACGCCTGGAGATCTGAAAGATTGTTGCGAACTGCGTATTCTTGTTTAGGCGGATAAACATAAACGAAATAAGGAGGGGTACCTCTTGCAGCCTGCCCACAGTAATAGGTTACAATCTCTTTGCCGATTTTTAGAATACATTTAGGTAGGGATGACATTCGATACCTCCTCAAGACTCTCAATCAACCAATCCACGCGGATCATGCTCCCCGCCTCGGAAAAGTGGAGGTATCCAAGCCGATTCGCCTCCAAAAACAGACGTCGTACGTCGTATGGGGTGAGCAAATACCGCCGCCAAACCCTTGACTCAAGAAGAGCTCGATCCGAACTACAGCGCCTTCGTTCCCTAAGGGAAACATAGAGAAAGCCTCGGAGGCTAAGGTTAGGGAAGGTAATCTGCTTGCGCCGGCTCCCAACCTCCCCCTGGAGAAGGCCGAAATCCCGGAAAGTTGCGAGGATCCCCTGGGCAACGCGCTTCCGCGTCACTTCGTTCCAATCGGGAACACGTCGGTCGGTTGCAAGCCAGTGGAGTACATCCTCCAAAGTTATTTCTCTCTTGCCAGCATGGTACCATGTAAACAACGGTTCTTCGGCAAAGGCCGCGAGCAGCTCTTCGGTCCTGGTTGCCTCGTAGTAGCAGGCTTCGCGGAGGGCAACAGGATCATGTCGGAGTCGCCGAAGCGTACGGACAACACTGGCGTTCGTTTCCAAAAAGCGCCGACGCAAAATATTTAGAACAGCCTTTTCTCGGACCCTTGTCTTCCCCAGGAGCCGTTGGGCCGCGAAACGCGCCAAGTTTTCGTCAGGGCTTAAGTCCGGCTCCCATGCTTCTAAGAACCGGAGACTGTCGGCGAGCAACGCACCTCCTTTGATGATTCTCGTCGTGAACATAGTTTAAATTATTTCAAAATATGGGAACCGAAATTCTTCGGGCGATCGGTCAACATAAGCAGCGGCAAGCTGTCGAACTAAAGTCTCACTCCGCTTAGGGACTTTTAAGTCATTTTCTGTAACTACTCCTAACCTCCGACATTCGACGATGATTTCACCCTGGGGAGGCCGAAGTTTAGCCCACTCGGCAATGTCGCGAACAGCCGTTTCCTTTGTCCAGGTTCGGATGCGTGAGAGAAAACCGTCAGCATGGCCTACCACCTTTTGCTCACGGAGCCAGGCTATTGCCCAGCGCTTGACAAGAAGCCTATCAGAGAAAAGATGAAGCGCCGTAGGACGACCAAGGACTTCCGCATGTTTCCTTTCAGCTGAGAAGATGTCTCCTTCTAAAGCACTCCATTGCCACGTTCGAGGCCAGGATTCTCCAAGTACATATTCGCCAGCCTCTGTAAATCCCCGCGAATTCCACCAACCAAACAAATCAGCTTCACCAAGACGGGCGATAGCAAGCAAAAGCTTTACAAGAGCCTTCTCACTCATCGTTAATCTGTATGTATTATAACTTGATATTTGAATCCCGAGTAATGGGTGGAAAGTCAGGCAAGCCCAACGCTGCAAAGGGGTCAGATGCTGAAAAAAGGTCTACCGTTGGGTTTTGTGGCAGCATGTCTTTGAAGTGTGAGTGTAGGTCTTGAGGTCTGCGGCACCGGCCGCTCGACCTGAAATGCTGCCCTCGCCTCTTTCCTCATCCCAGCGGTGTCCACCGGGATGGTGCCGCCTCTTTTTAAGTCGCCGCAGTCCGTCCTTCGCCTTTCAACTAGTAGTGTATGAGAGGTCAGGAGTTTACTTTTGAGTTTAGGCTTTTCGAATTCAAAGCGTGAAAACATGGCGATATCTCATCAAAG
>JAGGWU010000073.1 GCA_021163465.1 Candidatus Bipolaricaulota bacterium | reverse complement strand
TCGGTGGTGGCGAAGATGAAGATCACGTGGGGCGGGGGTTCCTCCAAGGTCTTCAACAGGGCATTGAACGCTTCATTGGTGAGCATGTGTACTTCGTCGATGATGTAGACCTTGTAACGTGCTCCGGCGGGGACGTAATTCACCTCTTCACGGAGCCGACGTATCTGGTCGATCCCCCGGTTGGAAGCCCCGTCGATTTCCACCAGGTCTAAGGACTTTCCCGCGAGGATCCTCCGACAGTTCTCACACGCATTACACGGTTCCCCCTCTTGGGGTGAGAGGCAATTTGCGGCCCGGGCAAGGATCCGGGCCACGGTGGTCTTCCCCACGCCGCGCTGGCCCGCGAAAAGGTATGCATGGGCCAACCTCCCCTGTGCCACCGCCCGGCGCAGGGTCTCTACCACCAAGCCCTGTCCCACCACCTCGGAGAACCGCTGCGGCCTCCACCGTCGGTAAAGGGCGAGCTCTTCCTCCCCCATGGGCCTTATTTTTTAAGCCATCCCGGCTTCGGCCGCCACAGGCTTTGGGGTTGGAGCTGGCGCGCTTGCCAGTTTGCGAGCTGGCCGCTAAAAACACGGTAAAAAGGGGGTCCGCTATGGGTATGTTGAAGGAAATCGTTCTGCAAACCGAAAGGAAGGAACAAGCGGTGGACATCACCGATAGGGTCCAAGCGGCCATCCGGGAGGCGGGGGTAAGGGAAGGATTCGTGTTCATATACGTCCCTCATGCCACGGCCGCGGTGAGCATCCATCGCCACGCCGAAAATCCCGATGCCATTTTGCTTGAAGAGACCCTCAAGGCTATTAAACCCGGCCCGGAAGGGGAATCGCTTTCCAAGGCAGCCTTTGTGGCTCCCACCGAGGTAGGGATCGTGAAGGACGGCCGGATGGTCCTGGGGGATGATCAGCGGATATACTTTTACGAGTTCGAAGGTCCAAAAAACAGAAAGGTTTACATCTACGTGGGGTCCTAAGGGAGGTGGAGATGGCCCTTTCACTGGGCGATATTACCCGGGGAATGACGATCCTCTACAAGGGCGAGCTCTATGAGGTCCTGGAGTTTGAGCACGTGAAGCGGGCCCGGGGTTCCGCGTTTGTGCGCGCAAAGCTCAAGGAACTCAAGACCGGCCGGGTGTTTACCGAGACCCTTCGCGAGTCCGACACCATCGAGCACGCCTTTCTGGAAACCCGCCCTCTTCAGTACCTTTATCGGTCTGGGGAGACGTTCGTGTTCATGGACAAGGAGAATTACGAGCAATATGAGCTTCCCGCCGCGATGGTGGAAGAAATAAAGGGATACCTCCGTGAGGGGATGGACGTCAACGGGCTCTTTTATAAGGGGCAGATCGTGAAGATAAAGCCCCCCACCTTCGTGATCCTCACCGTGGTGGATGCGCCCCCTGGGGTCAAGGGCGATACCGCCACCGGGGGGGAGAAGGCGGCCACCTTGGAGACGGGCCTGGTGGTGAAGGTTCCCTTGTTTGTGAAAGCGGGAGATAAGATCAAAGTAGATACCCGCACCGGTGCGTACGTCGAGCGGGTAGGCTAGAAGGAGGCGAGCATGGCTGAACAAGCTTTGGAAGTAGCGACCCCGTATGGGAAGGTGGCCATCCACCTTGAGGTCATCGCCCACATCGCCGCCCGAGCCCTGGAGAAGGTGGAGGGGGCTAGGCCCCTCAAGGCATCGTCGGGCATCATGGGATTCTTCGGGGCCGAAGAGGGGCCACGGGTGATCCTGGCCGAGGGCGCGGTGGACGTGGAAATAGGGATCGCGGTGGACTACGGTTACCCCGTACATGAGGTGGCCCAAGGGGTGCAACAGGCAGTGCGGGATGACCTTGTACGTTTGGGAGGGGTCCAGGTCCGCCGGGTGGACGTTTACGTGCGCAAGGTGCTTCCGCCCACGGAGACCTTTGTGTTAGAAGAAGAGCAAGGAGGCGAAAATGCAGGAGAACCGTGAAGAAATGATCCCCAGGGGAGAAGTGGAGGAAGGAAAGATCAGCATATCTAAGGAGGTCATCACCTCCATCGCGGGCCTCGCTGCCTCCGAGGTGGAGGGGCTTGCTTCCCCCAAGGGAGGGGAGTTTCCCAAGGGCGAAGGGGTAAAGCGTTTCGTGGAGACCGAAGTGGGCGAGGGCGAGGTCAAGGTCAACATAAAGGTGGCCGTGAAATACGGTTATCCTGTAAAGGATGTGGCCCAAAAGCTTCAAGAGAAGGTGAAGACGGAGGTCGAGCGGATGACCGGGCTTCGGGTGAGCTCGGTAAATGTGGAGGTCAATCGCCTTATCTTCCCCGAGGAGGAAGAGGGACCGGCGGAGGAGGCATGAGATGACACAAGTGGCCGCTGCATCCGCCGGCATCCTGTACCTTGTCGGGGCTTTCCTCCTTTGGTGCGGTGCTACCGGCGTGACCCCGCCCGGCCTTTCGGTCGTGGGAGTTTGGCGGATCCTCTTCGGGGTCTTTGGGCTTCTTCTTTTGGGAATTGGGGCTTGGTTCTGGAAAGAGGTGTTTGGGTTCTTGTTCGGGCAGCGGCCCATCCGGCGCGCTTCCGAGCGGGGAGAGCTCCGCATATTTCCCCGTGCCATTGCGGATCTCATCTCGGGGCTTTTGCAACGCGAATTCGGGCTCAGGCGCCTTAAAGTGAAGCTCACCGATGAAAGTGAGGCACTGAAGGTACATATCAGTCTCCATCTCCACCCGGAGGAGGACCTGCCGGGGTTGACCGACTGCATAAGGGAAACGGTTACCAGGGAGGTGGAGCGCCGGATCGGGATCCCGGTGGCGGCGGTGGACATCACCGTGCACGGGATCGCCCCCACGAAGGAGGGAGGAAAGGAGGAGTTAACCTCACGTCAAGGGGAAACCGACACCGGTTCCTGAGATGCGTCGGCACGAGGCCCGGGAGGTGGTATTGCGGCTCCTTTACCGTCTCGAGTTCAAGCCGTTGCCTTTAGAGGCCCTCTTGGTGGAGGAGGAGCTGAACGACCAGGCTGATTTTATCCGCGAACGCCTCGTGGGGATCCTCCAGCATCGGGAGGAAATCGACGGGATCATCGACCGCCGGGCCCAGGGGTGGGGGATCGATCGCCTGGCCACGGTGGACCGCAACATCTTACGGCTAGGGATTTACGAGCTACTTTATACCGACGTGCCCCCCGAGGTGGCCATCGATGAGGCGGTGGAGCTTGCAAAGGAATACGGAACCGAAAAGGCTCCCAGCTTCATCAACGCCATCCTCGACCGGGTATGGAAGGAAAAGGACGGAGGTGTGGGTTGAAGTTGGATGTCCTTTTGATCGGCCATTTGGACAAGGGGCGTATCGTGCGGGGAAACGAGGCGTCCGATTTCGTGGGGGGAGCGGTGTATTTCGGCGGCATAGTGCTGGCGCGACTCGGGCTTGAGGTGGGCGTGGTGACGCGCCTTGCCCGCGGTGATTCGTGGATGTTGGACGAGCTTCGCCGCGAGGGGATAGAGGTTTTTCCCATCTACACCTCGGAGTCCACCGGGATCGAGAACGTCCATCCCGATCCGCATTCCGACCGGAGGCGCTGTTACTTCCTCGGATTCGCGGGCACCTTTCGTCCGGAAGACCTCCCCGAAGTGGAAGCGAAGCTTTATTATGTGGGCACGGTTATGGCCGGCGAGGTGGATCTTGGGTTCCTGGGGACCGTGGCGAGCCGTGGTCCCATGGCTTTGGATCCCCAGGGATGTCTCCGCAGGCGCGTGGGGCGGGAGCTTGTGACCGGGGAATGGCCTGAAGCGGAGGAAGCGTTGAAGATGGTGCGTTATCTTAAGGTAGATGACAGGGAAGCGGCGGTCCTGACAGGATATGAGGACATCCGCCGCGCCGCGGAGGTCCTTTCCGCGATGGGGCCCAAGGAGATCGTGCTCACCCACAAAGAGGGGGTGTTGGTGTTTGCGGGGGGAGAATTCCACGAGGCCCCGTTTCGGCCCAGGGACATGGCGGGTCGCACCGGGCGAGGTGACACCTGTTTCGCCAGCTACCTTGGCCGCAGGCTCCTGGGTGACCCCCCTGGGGAGGCGACCAGGTTCGCCGCTGCTCTTACCACCCTCAAGCTCGAGCGCCCCGGCCCCTTTCAGGGTTCCCTGGAGGAGGTCTGGGCGCTGATGGAGAAGCTGTAGCGGGTCAACCTCGACCTCGGGGAAAAGCGAAAACGCTTTTTCCGCATTTTCGCAACGCGGCGATCAAGCGTCGATCCCAGCCGGGGATCGGCCCGTTGAGGCGGGTGATGGAGAGTGCCCACGCTATCGCCTTTCCCGAATTGGCCGAAACTTTGGAAGGAGCGGCTATCGCAGCGTCCAGACCGTCCCTTGGGGCGTGTCCTTGAGTTCCACCCCCAGCGCGGCGAGCTTCGCGCGAATTTCATCGGCGAGCCGGAAGTTCCTCTCCTTCCGGAGCGCCGCCCGGAGCTCCACCAAAAGCCCGATGAGCTCCTCCGTCCTTCGGGACACAGTGGGCACTCGCTCTTTTTGGAAAAGCCCCAATGGCTCTGACAAGTTGCGTATAAGTTTTGCCACCCCCAATAAAGCACGTCTGTCCAAGCCTGTGGCTTCACAGCGCCGCGCAAGGTTTACCATCTCTTGAAGTACTGCAAGCGCACCTGCAGTATTAAAATCGTTTTCTAGCTCTTCCTCGAACTTGATCCTCAAAGAAGCCAATTGCTCCGAAAATTCTTGTGGAGGAACGACTTCGCCACCTACAAGTTCTACATCTGTTAAAAACTTGTACACCCTCTCCACTGCCTTCTGCGCCTCTTCCAAGGCTTCAATGGAGAAATCCAGGGGCTTGCGCCAATGGCGGGAAAGGTAGAAGTAGCGCACCGCTTCAGTGCCGTAAAGTTTGACGATATCGCGGGCGTAATAGAAATTGCCCAGGGATTTTGACATCTTCTCCCCCTTTACGGTGAGCATCCCGTTGTGGAGCCAGAGCCGCGCGAAGGGTTTCCCGCTCAACGCCTCGGCCTGGGCGATTTCGTTCTCGTGGTGGGGGAAGACGAGGTCGTTCCCCCCGGCGTGGATGTCCAAGGTCTCCCCCAAAAGCTCCCGGGACATCACCACGCATTCCGTGTGCCACCCCGGGCGCCCCGGACCCCAAGGGGAGGGCCACTTGGGCTCCCCGGGCTTGGCGGCCTTCCACAGGGCGAAGTCCAAGGGATCCCTCTTCCCTTCTCCCGGTTCCACCCGCGCCCCGGCGAGGAGGTCGTCGATGGATTTTCCCGAAAGCTTCCCGTAGTCGGGGAAGCTCCGCACCGAAAAGTACACATCCCCCCCGGCTACGTAGGCGTGCCCTTTGGCCACGAGCTCTTCGATGAGCTCGATCATCTTGTCCACGTAGGCCCGGGCCCGGGGCTGGTAGGTGGGGAGCTTTACCCCCAGAGCCCGCAGGTCCTCCAGGTACTCGCGGGCGAAGCGCTCGGCGATCTCCTCGGGCGAGGAGCCCTCCTCTTTCGCGCGGTTTATGATCTTGTCGTCGATGTCGGTGATGTTCTGGACATAGACCACTTCGTATCCCCGGGACTCGAGATACCTCCTCAAGGCGTCGAACACGATGAAGGGACGGGCGTTGCCGATGTGAATAAGGTCGTAGACGGTGGGGCCACACACGTACATCCCCACCCGTTTCTTCTCCTCCGGCGGTGGAAGCTCTACGAGGCCCCTCTCGAGCGTGCTCCAGAGACGCAAATCACACCTCCTGGGTGAACCTTTTCTCTTCCGTTATATTCGCATTTGTCATGGCGGAGCGCAAAGCAGGGACCATGTCCCTTGATCCGGAGGAGCTCGCCGGACGCCATCCCGCGGAAGTGGCGGAGCTCCTCCATCGCCTTCCCGAAAGGGAGGCCGTCTCCCTCCTGCGCGAGCTTTACAAGGTCCGCGCCGCCGCCGATTCCCTGGAAGAGATGGATCCCGATGAGGCCGCCGACCTCCTGGAGGAGCTCCCCGAGGACGAGGCCACCATGATCATCTCCCGCATGGAGCCCGACGACGCCGTAGACGTCCTGGAGGAGTTCCCCCGGGCCGAGGTGGACGAGATCCTCCGCCACCTGGAGGCCATGGATCGGACCAAAGCCCGCACGTTGCGGGAGCTCCTCAAATATCCGCCGGACACCGCCGGGGGCCTCATGTCCCCGGAATACGTGGCCCTACCCGCCCACATCACCGCCCAGGAGGCGATAGAGCGGCTACGGCGGGTCGCCGAGGAGGCGGAGACGGTCTACTACGTGTACGTGGTGGACGAGGCGGAGAGGCTCCTCGGGGTCCTCTCCTTGAGAGATCTCGTCTTCGCTCGGCCCGATACCCCCATCCGGGAGATCATGCGGCCCGAGGTGGTGACCCTCTCCCCCGAGATGTCCGCCGACGAGGTGGCACGGGCGTTCGACAAGTACGGCTATCTCGCCTTTCCGGTGGTGGACAAGCGCGGGAAGCTCCTCGGGATCGTCACCATGGACGACATCCTGGATACCGTCATCCTCCGGGACACCGAAGACATGTACAAGATGGTCAACGTGCCCCGGGAGGAGCGGGTAGACACTCCGTGGTATGAGTCCCTTCGGATGCGCCTCCCCTGGCTGTACATCAACCTGGCCACGGCGTTCCTGGCGGCCTCGGTGGTCGGGGCGTTCGAGGGGGTGATCGCCAAGGTCTCCGCCCTGGCCATCTTCATGCCGGTGATCGCAGGGCAAGGGGGGAACGCGGGGATGCAGACGGTTACCATCGTCACCCGGGGGATCGCTCTGGGGGAGGTACCTCCGGGCAAAGGCTTCCAGATCCTGGCCAAAGAGGTCCTGTTGGGGCTCCTCAACGGCCTTGCGGTGGGGGTTGTGGTGGGGGCGGTGGCGTTCGCGTGGAAGCACAACCCCTATTTGGGCCTGGTGGCGTTTTTGGCCATGGTGGGCAACATGGTGGTCGCGGGGCTGGTGGGGGCATCCATCCCGTTGGGACTACGGGCGCTGGGACTGGACCCGGCCCTGGCCTCTTCGGTGCTCCTCACCACCTTTACCGATACGCTTGGGTTTTTCTTCCTCCTGGGCTTAGGGTACCTCTTCCGAGGGGTGCTATGAGCGCCATCACTGCCCCGGTGGTCCTCATCCTGTTCATCATCTGCGCCGCCGTGCCGCCCCTTCCCCTTTGGCTCAGGGCGGTGGCCGGCGGGGAACTCCTCGGGCTTTGGTTCTACTGGATGTGGCGGGAACGCGTGGGCTACCGCCGGGAAGCCGTCCGCAAGAACCTCCTGAACCTCCTCCCCGGCCACGCGGTGCTCTTTTTGGGCTTGGGTCTCGTGGGGGCCCGTGCCGCCCTCTTACTTTGGCTTGCGCTTCCTCCCCTGGCCGTCCTCTTCGACCTGGCCGCCCACCGGGCCCCGCGGTCGATCGTGGCCTTCCTTTACGCTATACTGTGGTTTGCCGTTTTCGCCTTAATCCACCAACTGATCGCGGTGGGGAGAGGGCTTATGGGAACTGGGTTACTGATTTGGAGCGTGATGACCGCTTTCGCGGCCCTGGGCTACGTGGGGCTGGGGGTTATACGGATCAAAGACGGAAAGAGGTGATGATATGCCGCAGGATCAGGGGACGCAGTCGTTGATCTCCCTGGTTATCCTTATCGTGGTCTTCGGCGCCATCTTCTACTTCCTCATCATCCGGCCCCAAAGGCGGCGCGAGCAGGAACATAGGAGGCTCCTCCAGAGCCTGAAGCGGGGGGATCGGGTGGTCACTGCGGGCGGAATCTACGGCATCATCGACAAGATCGACGACGACACCGTGATCCTCTCCCTGGAGGAGGGGGCTAAGGTCAGGATCGCCAAGTCCAGCATCGTGGAGAAGGTACGCAAGTAGTTAAGGAGGGAGGATGAAACGCGCCAACTGGATTCGTTTCGGGCTTACGGCTGCGGTGGTGTTCGCTTCTTTGGGACTGCTTTTCCCGTTTTGGCCCCCGGACAAGGTGCTAAACCTCGGCCTGGACCTCAAGGGCGGCACGCGCATAGAGCTCGTGGGTGTGGGCGTATCACAGCTTGAGCCGGAAAAACAGAAGGACATAACCTCCCGGATCGTGACCATCCTCGAGAACCGGGTGGACCAGTACGGCCTAGCCAACGCCACCATCCGTCCACTGGGGAAGGGTCGGATCGAGGTGGTGATCCCCGGACTGAAGGATCCCGAGAAGGCTAAACGCCTTATCGGAGCCACCGCCATGCTTGAATTTCGCAAAGTGATTAAATCCTCCCCAAATGAGGATGACCTTAAGGCCGAAAAGCACGGACTCCAGGAGATCTTCCCCTCCCACGAGCGCGATGAGAACGGGGTCCCGGTCATGTGGTATCTCGTGGGAGAGCCCCTCCTCACCGGGGACGTCCTCACCGACGCCGATGTGCGCCCCAACCCGGAGCCCCGTTACGCCGGTTACTTCGAGGTCCTCATCGACTTCAACCGCGAGGGGGCCAAGCAGTTCGCCGAGGTGATCTCCCGCCTCAAGGCCCAAGGCGAGGTTCCAGGGGAGGAAGGCGATCGACTCGCCATCGTGCTGGACGGGGTGGTCTACTCCGCCCCCTACATCAACGTGGACCTCAAGCGCACCGCCCAACGCACCCACCGCATCGACAGCGCCCGGATCACCGGGGCCTTCGACTTCGACGAGGCCAAGCTCCTGGCGGTGGTGCTGCGCTCCGGCGCCCTACCGGTGGATGTCCAGATCCTCTCCGAGTACACCGTGGGTCCGACCTTGGGGGCAGATTCCATCCGCCGCGGCACCATTGCGCTGCTTATAAGCTTCATCCTGGTGCTCGTCTACATGCTGGTCTACTACCGGGCGTTGGGGCTGGTGGCGGACGTGGCCTTGATCGTGAACATGTTGTTCATCTTCGGGGCCCTCCGGGCCTTCGGCGCCACCCTAACCCTCCCGGGGATCGCCGGTATCGTCCTCACCATCGGTATGTCGGTGGACGCCAACGTGATCATCTTCGAGCGGATAAAGGAGGAACGCCGCACCGGCAAGGCCCCTAAGGCCTGTATCACCGCCGGATTCTCTAAATCCCTCTCGGCGCTCCTCGACGCCCAGATCACCACCATCATCGTGGCGGTGATCCTCTTCATGCTGGGCTCAGGCCCGGTACAGGGCTTCGGGATCACCTTGGCGTTGGGCGTGGCGGGGTCGCTTTTCGCCGCCCTGGTGGTGTCCCGGCTGCTGCTTGAAACCACCGGACTTTCCCAATGGATCCCCGTCAAGGTGGTACAGGAGCAAGCCGCAAAGTGAAAAGGTAGAGGGCGGACACAGGGTCCATCTGGCCCTGTTTTATCTTGAGGTCGAGCTCCTGGAGCGAGGAAAGCAGCTCCAGGAGCTCTTTTTTCGTGAAGTTCCGTGCCTGCTGGAGGCGTCGGCGCCAGAGCCAATCCGGTCCCCCGGGGAGCGGCTCCCCTTCCAGGGCCGCCCGGGCGAGGATCAGGGCCCGCACCTGGGATACCAAGAGAAAGAAGATCCTATTGGGATCCCAGCCGCGCTTGAGGAGCTGGGTGAGTTCCCGCATTGCACCGAGGACATCCCGCCAACCTATCCCCTCAAGAAACCCGAAGGGAGCAGGCTCGGCGAAGTAGAAAAGCTCGGGAATGGCCTCGCGGCGAAGCTTTCCTCCTTTCCAGAGGGCGAGTTTCTCCACCTCCCTTGCGAGGCGCATGGGGTCGCCGCCACAGGCCTCAAGGAGCATATCCACCACGAACCCGTGGATCCTGAGCCCCGCCTCCCGCATGAGCTCCACCGCCAACTCCCGGAGCTCGGCCTTGGTGGGCCTCTTGAAGTGAATGAACTCGTCGGCGGCGGTGGCCAGCGGTCCCTTTATCTCCTCCCCCAGGAAGAACACGGCCACGCCCTCCGGGGGACCGCCCCGCAATGCGGCGATCAGGCGCTGATCCCCCGCCAGGGGATCGGCCCGGCGCACCACCACCGCCCGCATCCCCCTGCCCCCGAAGAGGAGGGACGTTCCCAGGGCCTCCAGCACATCGGTGGCGGTGGCCTCGTCACCCCACAGGAGCACCGGCTCCACCTCCCCGAGCTCCGCCAACCTCCGCTGCATGGCCCGTTCGGCGAGGAACGGGTCGCCGGAATAGACCCCGAAGCGCACCGGCTTCCGTGCCTCAGGCGCCATGGACCTTTCCCAGATACCGCACCAACTGGACCCATTCCCCCACGAGCTCGCTCCCCATCCGCACCAGGAGGGGAGAGAACCGTTGGAGCTCATGGGGGAGGACGAGGAAGGCCTGTGACACCCGGTGCCGCACGAGCTCCGCTATGGCCGAACTCAAGAGGGCCGGGAAGGCCCTGTCCTCATCCCCCACGATCACCGGGGCCTGCACGGTGCCGCCCTCCCAATACCTCCCCATCTGCAGGGCCACAAATCCCAAGAGCTCGCCGTCGCTCTCGGCCACGATGGCGGATCGCCGGATCCCCACCAGGCGCAGGGGCCAGGGGGCATAGGCGGCGTTCAGGCGCGAGAGCCGCCGGAGCAAGTCCCTGTCCACATGGGTGGGCTTCAGCCGCGCAACGTCGTCCTTGCTGGCCCGACGCACCCCCACGCCCTGGGGGATCTCGGGCAGGGCGCGCGGGGGGAGGGGGACGGAGTAGATGCGCACCGTGCCGAAAGGCTGCATTCCCACGGAGGCGCAGAGCTTAAGAGCTGGGGTGTTCTCCGTGCGGACCGTTCCCAAAACGAGCTCCTCCCCTTTCCGCTCCAAGTCGGCGAAGGCGTGCCGGAGCAGGGCCTTGGCGATCCCCTTCCTCCGGGCCCCTGGGGCCACCGCGATCCCGGAGAGGATGGGCGGGTGGCCGTCGAATTGGCCCAGGACCCCGAGCACCTCCCCATCCTCGCGCGCCACCCAAACCTCGAACCGCAACCCCAATGCCCCGAGAATCCGAAGGGGGAGCCGGTTCCACGAAAGAAGCAGCCGCAGAACCCGCTCCGCCCGGGAGATATCCCCCCGCCAGCTGGAGAGATCCTCGGCGAGCGCCTCCCGCAGGAGCGCCGTGGCCCGAGGCACCTCTTCCCGGCGTATACCCCCGATCTCCATTGACAAAAATCTTAACCCACACCGGCCCTTGGTTCGCGCCCCGATGCTCGGCGTACTTGCGGCAACCGGGACCTGCGAAATGCTAGGGATACTCCTTGCCAGGCCCGGGCCCGGTTGGTTTAAAACGCCGCTGACAACCCCTTTTGTACCCTCTCGCCGAGGTCACCGGCTCCAATGGCCGCCGAAGGATAGGGGGTGAACCCCGGAAGTATCCACCTGCAGGAGAACCCAGGCCCTCAGTCCCTCGGCTAAGGGGATCTCCAGGCGCAGGTACCCCATGCTCCAGCCGAAAAGCCCGGGATCATCACCGAAGTAGGCATTGAGGGTGATCTTCCATTCCCCACAACAACCCGGCCCTTTCGCTTCCACGGAGAGGAGCTCCCAATAATCGGTGTAGTACTGAATCCCCTCCTCGTCCGCGCGCCACCTTTCCACGAGCTCCGATCCGTACTCCTCGGTCGAGATGGCCCAGTTGCACCGATCGAGCACCGTGAGGCCCCGGAGGCGGACGTCATCCAGATCGCACTCCCACTCCAGCGCCGAGAGCTGTATCCCCTCGATCTCGGAATCCAGACCTTTGTTATCGGTGATGACGGAGAGATATGGGACGAAACACGCCCCGATCCCCGGGGCTTCCACCTCCGGCGTGATGACCACCGACTTCGTCTGCAGCTCGAACGTGACCTCGATATCGGCGGTGATCTCCGGACAAGACCAGAGTCCTACCCCCTCCAGCGAGAACTTCAGGTGCTCAAACCCTTGCTCCTTCGTCCAGTAGAGCTCGGCTCCGGTGGAGAGGCCGCAGCATAGCGGGGCTCCCTTAAGCGAAACCTTTTCCCCTGTGAGCCCGCTACCAGGTACCCTGGGATCGGTGGTGTACTTGCGGGAAAGGCCGGTCGCAGCATGGAAGATCTCGATACCCTCAGGCCGTGCCCCGAACTCGGTGATGCTTTCCAGCTCCATCTCCCCGAATTCTCCCGATACCATCAGGGCCGCCCCGTCGGCCGGTCCTCCCAGCACCGCGTCGGAGAGCTGAGCCGCGTAGAGCCCGAGCTCCAAGCCAGCGAAACTCGTCCTCAGGATGAGCTCGTCGTAGAGGAAATCCACCGTGGATGGGCCGAAGAGGAGGTGCGCCTCCCAGGAGAAGGGACCGAAGGACCCCTCCCCGGAAAACTCCTGCCACACCCAGGTCCCGAGGGAGAACTGGGTGAAGGAACTCACCGTCCCCGCCCCGAACCCGTAGGATAGCTCGAGCGATGAATCAAGTAAGACGTGAGGGAGCAAGGTGAGCTCCATCCCGAGCTCCCCCTGGAAGCCGCCGGCGATGCCGGTCATCCCCGGAAGCGAGACCACCAAAGCCGCGGTCACAAACACAAGGGCCCGCATCCCCTCACCTCGCGTAATAGGCCGGCCGGGAGACCTCGAAGCCCTCGATCAGGGTGTTGTGGGCGCTGGCCAGGGAGATCTTCGCGGCGTCGATCCCGATCTCCGCCGGGGAGACGGCACCCGCCGCTTCGAACTCGATCACCGCGATGGGACCGGATTCCATAGCGGTAGTGGACACGGCCACGAACCCCCCTTCACCGTCGTGGAAGTCCCAGGCGAGGACCTCGAACCCGTTCATTCCCTTTACCGA
>JAGGWU010000112.1 GCA_021163465.1 Candidatus Bipolaricaulota bacterium | reverse complement strand
TCCTGGCCGACGCACGCAGCGCCTCCGGTAAGGCGGATGCCTTCCAGATAAGGGCCACCATGCAGGCAGGCTCGGTGAGCGGCCACCTCGAATCCTCCGAGGTGAGCCCGGATTTCCCGGAGCGGACGGAAACCACTAGCTCCGGCTGGGGACTCTCGTTCGGGGGAGCCGAGAGCGCGCTGTCGGGCGGCTTTTCCACCGAGCGTTCTAAGACCCTGGCTGAAGTCGGCCCACCCAAGGTGTACGTCGACACGGAAAGCTTCAAGACAACTGCCACCTTCTCGCCGACAAAGCAGATGTCGCTTACCGTTAACCTTACAGGCGAGCAGAAGGAAAGCGACGACACGCCGAAGACCACCGACGAAGGCTCCTCCTCGGTCAACCTCACCTTCAGCCAGGTCCTGGGCAGGGCGACGTGGTCTTTGGGAAGCTCGTTCAGCCATGCTTGGGACGAGGTAGCCGGCACATCTTTCTTGACCACCGGCCTGGATCTCTCGGCCGAGGCGCCGTTTGGGGAGATGACATTTGCCGCTGACTTGAGCCTTGAGCAGATCTTGAACCTGATCACCGGGGTGATCGATGAGACAAGCTCATCCTTTTCCCTTTCCTGTACCCTTCCCCAGGTCATGTTCGCCCCCACGGTAAAGCTTTCGGCAGGCAATGGTGAGTGCTCCCTCTCGGCAGATCTGTCATGGGTTGACGTAGCCGGCTGGGAGCTGAAGGCCAGCTTGGAAGTATCGTTAGCTGAGGAATGCGAGTTTTCCACCGAGGTAGAGTTCACCTTTCCGGTGCTGGTACCCGTGTTCGGGCCCACGTATGGGATCATCCGGGGCCGCGCCTTCATCGACGAGAACAAGAACGGCCGCTTCGACCCCGGGGAGGAAGGGGTGCCGAACCTCCTCCTTTCGGCCAATGGAGCCCAGGCGATCACTGGGTCGGACGGGCGGTTTGTTTTCTGGCCCCTGCTTCCTGGGCACTACCAAGTGGGGATCGCCGAGCTCCCGTTCGGCCTTTCCCTGCTCCGCAAGCTTCCCATAGAGGTGACCCTGAGGGCCGGTCAGGAGATTGAGCTTTCCCTCCCCATGGAGAGCAAGAGCCAGATCGGCGGGACTGTGTTCCATGATTTAAACAAGAACGGGGTTAGGGACGCCGGGGAGCCGGGCGTTGCCGGGGTTGAGATCCTTATCAGGAACTTGACATTCGCGAAGCGGGTCTACACCGACTCGGTGGGGAGGTTCTCGCTTGAGGTTCCTCCTGGAACCTACACGGTGGAGCTGGTGGTGGCCTCGCTCCCGGCCCGCTTTGAGCCCACCACCCCGACCAAGGTGCAGGCCCTCGTCAAGGAGAGGACATTTGCCCGGGTGCAATTCGGCGCCTGGCAGCGCCCCCGGGAGATCATCTTCGTCCCCCAAGCCCCGATCGCGCGCTTCGAGTACACCCCCGCGCTGCCCACGGTGGGAGAACAGGTGGTGTTCGATGCTTCGGGAAGTGAAGCCCCCGCTCCGGCAGAGATCGTCTCCTACGAGTGGGAGTTCCGGAAGGGTCCCACCGTGGTCCGCGCGAGCGGTGAGCGGGTGACGGTGATCTTCGAGGAGGCTGGCACTTGGCTTGCGATCCTCAAGGTCACGGATTCGGCCGGCCGCACTGCCCAGCTTCAGAGGGTGGTTACGGTACGCTAGCAAGCTGAACGCCCAGTTTCTTCTTTTGAAGTGATCAAACGGTAAGTCCAAGCTGAAGGATTTCTGTCTAACACTCGTCGTTTTGTGGCATAAAAATACGGTGATCAATGTGAGAAGGGTGCTAAGGGTTCCAGCCGCATGTTTCTTGGTCACTGCCGTGGTGCTTTTCGAGATTGGCATGGCTCAGACCATGGTCCACGAGATGAAGGTTACGTTCACGATCCCCCCAGCGGTTGAGCTCCGAATAGAGAATGAGGATGGATTTGGAGCTTTGCCGGTTCAGGAATCACCCACTGGACTGGAGGCAGTGTTGCACGTGATCTTGTGTACAAACGCCCCTCCAACCCAACTCTACTTGGAGCTGAGCAATCACGTTTCTAATCTTTACTACTTGGTTGCTCCGGGCCAGAGCACAGAAGGAGCAAGGGCCTGGATGCTTGCCACTCAGCCGCGGTGTTGGTTGGGGACGGTCACGACTCCGGGGGAGCATCCGTTCACGTTGCGGTTCAAGCTCGAGGGCGAGCTTTCGGACAGGATGCCGCCAGCGCTTTCGATAAGCCTCGTGGCCCAAGACCATCTGGGGACCGAGGCTTCCCAGGAAGTTAGGATCCCACTTTTGGCGGGGCCGTAGGTGGTTTACGGCGGGAGGATCTCCACTATGGCTTGGCCTGCCGCCAGGGTCTCACCCCCAGCGTCGATCACCGCAAGCCCGAGGTACTCCCCGGCTTCCCATGAGCCGGCCTCGAACCCAAACGACATCGCAAGCGACCCATGGGGAAGCAAGGTGAACTCCTCGATCACCTTCTCGGCCACCGTCGTCCCAGAAGGATCACGAATCTCCACCTTGCCCTTTGGAGTAAGCACGATGTCCGTGAGGTTCTCCACAGCGAGGACAAGCATGCCGATCCTTTCCCCATTCTCATTTTCTTGCAAAGAAAGTTCGGCCTCTTTAACTCTAACCCACGGTTCTGAAGGTCGGTTTAGGGGATTCTGGTAGATGGTTACTGCGTATTGGAGTCTCACTTCCGTTCGGAGGATGATCCCCCCCTGTTCTTCCTCCACGACTTCCGGCTCCTCCTCGGCTATGAGGAGGCAAGCCCAATGGGAACCAGTTGCTTCGGTGGGCAATTGCAGGCGATAGCTTACCTGGCCGGCTTCCCCTGGCTCAAGAGAAAGGTTCGTTGGGGAAAAGCTAAGATAACCGGTCAAACTCATTTCACCCATGGTTCCTGGCTCCAAGGTGAGCAGGTTCCCCCGCTCGTCCAAAAAGAAGTCAGAAAGTCTTACGGAAACCGTTGTCGGCTCGTCCCCCAAGTTGGTCACGACGATGGTTCCTTCTTTTACGGTCCCCGGAGGCACTTCCAGCACAATCTTCATTGGGTCGACGTTTATGGCCCCTTCACATCCGAGGAAAGCTAGGAAGAGCATGATCACTCCCGAAAACAGCTGCATGGCATACCTCCTACAGGTCAAGATGGGGCGGGCTAAAAGGCCCGCCCCATCGGTTCGCTTCTAACGTTACGGAACGGAGACCGTGCAGGTCACTTTGGAAGTGTAGGTGCCAGCAGGATCAGCGTAACCTGAGCGCAAGATACGGATCGCCACCCACACCTCGAAGTTGACAGGGTCGATGCGCTTCCAACCATTGAGCCAGCTTGCAGTGGTGGGAGCATCATGCCAACCCCGCCAACCGCTGTCATAAGTAGAATACCATGTTGACCAGTTGTAGAGAGCCTTGTCAGCTTTCACTCTGTAGTAGAACTGAGTTGGGAAGGTATAGGTTCCCGCTCCATCTTTCCGATCTCCAGAGAACGGCGCCTTCGAGAAGTCGAAGGAAATCTTCAGCCGTCGGTTGGTGGTCACCAAGAGGTGCCAATAGGTGCTAGCCCCAGCATAGCTGGAGAACCAACCCGTGGCAGCGGGGTTTTGGTAGCCACTGCCGTAGAGGTCGTACTCGGACAACTCCTCGAACGTCCAGTATACGTCGAGTTTGCAACTCTCAGACACCTTCTGGTCCTTTGCCATTAGACAAACTCCCCAGACCATCACACAGGCTAGCGCCAGGATCCCTACCCTTTTCATGTAAAACACCTCCTGTTGAAGCTTTCTTAGATTTGCTTCTTCGAGGAGGTTTCGGCAGCCCGGCCGCCCACCTCGGGCCCGTGGCTTTGCGCCCCTGCCTTTCGGCAGGTTTGCCCTTTCGTTCCTCCGCCCGATGAGTCTCGGCTCCGCTTTGCCCCTCCTCTCACCCCCCTTCTTTTGATGTGATCGCAAAGAGAGGACGAACCGCCCTCCCTAGCTCTGCCGGTACCGATCCTGAATCAGGAGGGCCCGGGAAAGGGCCCCCTCGTCCACCCATCCCCGCTCAACCAGGATCTCCCCCAAGGGCCGACGCCCATCCTCCGCTTGCTGGACCTGGAGGGCCTGGTCCACCTCCCGCCGGGAGATGTACCCCAGGTCCACCAGGATCTCCCCGATCCTCTTTTCCCGCTCAAAATGCTCCTCAAGGATGGAAAGCACCACCGCCGAACGGGACTTGCGCTGCCTCCTTGCCTCCTGGTCCAGAAGCCGGATCAGGTAGCAGTCCTCCTCCCCGTAGTAGACCGTTATCTGCATCCCCGGCCCCTGTCCGACAGGTAGAAAAGCAGGCTCTCGCAACCCCGCCACCAAGCACTCCCTCTTAACGTCAGCCATTCCATCGGTTTGCCTTTCTTTCTACCGTTATTATTGCCACCTCAGTGTCTTGGTTCAATAGGATGATGTCTCATAGATCATTAAGCTAAAGGCTTAAGAAATACGTCAGAAAAGGCTGAAAACTTTGTAGGCCATTGCCCTACAAGCCAGGCTCCACCCTGAGAGGACTTCACCACCGAGCGCATGGAGACAGAGAA
This sequence comes from Candidatus Bipolaricaulota bacterium, assembly GCA_021163465.1. Lineage (GTDB taxonomy): Bacteria > Bipolaricaulota > Bipolaricaulia > Bipolaricaulales > Bipolaricaulaceae > UBA3571. Next base: position 1,489 of record JAGGWU010000112.1, on the reverse strand, counting down.
AAACCACTCAAAATAAAGACACAAGGGCACAAAGAGAACCCGTAAATATCATCGTTTAATTCCAAAACAGATTATGCTCTATGCACTTCTCTTGAGTCCTCTGTGATCTCCGTGACCTCTGTGTTCTCTGTGGTGAAAATGGGATGGATTTAGCGAGAGAAGGGTGGCAGGCTGTCAGGAGGAAGGGCCGCTTCTTCGGGCACCCCAGGGCATTCGAGCAGCCCCTCCTCAAGGCAGAACCTGAGGTAGTCGGCAGAGGTGCGCAGGTCGAGCTTTTTGCGGATGCGGGCCCGGTAGGTGTCCACCGTCTTCCGCGATAGCCGAAGCTCTTGGGCCACCTCGCGCGTGGTTTTCCCTGTGGCCATAAGACACAAAACCTCAAGCTCCCGATCCGTTAGCCGGGCGGCAGGCGAGGCGGCCTTTTTCTCAAACTCGCTTCTTAAGATCTCCTGCTCGAGTTCTTTCGACACGTAGTATTCGCCCCGGGCGACCATCCGGACGGCCCCTACCAGCTCCTGGGGGGCCACCCGTTTTTCCAGGTATCCGCGTGCCCCAGCCCTAAGCAGCCTGAGCCCGTACTGGTCCTCCCGGTAAACGGTGAGGACGAGCACTGCCGGCCGGGGGGACCCACGCGTGATGTGCTTTGTGGCCTCGATCCCCCCGATCCCGGGCATTCCGAGGTCTATGACCACCACATCCGGCTTAAGCCGCTTGGCGAGCGCCACCGCCTCCTCGCCTGTGGCGGCCTCCCCGATCACTTCTATATCACCTGCCGCCTCGAGGATCTCGCGCAGCCCGGCCCGCACCACGGGGTGATCGTCCGCGAGCACCACCCGGATCATCGCCCCTCCCCCGGTTCCAATGGCAGGATAAGGGTCACCTGCGTTCCCTTGCCTTTTTCGCTTTCGATCGAAAGGCGCCCTCCCACCCCCGCCGCGCGGCTCAACATCCCTTGGATGCCAGGCGATCTCATGGCCCGCTCAAGCTCCCCTTCCGTCATCCCCACCCCATCATCTGAGATGGCGATGAGAACGCCGCGCTCGCCTGATTTCACGGACAGGCGCACTTCCCTGGCTTGGGCGTGCCTAACCGCGTTCAAAAACGCCTCCTGAATGATGTAGAAAGCCGCGCTCCTGCGTGCGCCCTGGAGGTCCGGTATGTCCCCGTCCGTTGCCAAAGAGCACGGGAGGCCGAAGGCGTCTTGGAAGAAACGCAGGTGCCGCTTTAGGGCCTCTACAAAGGGGAGCTCGGCCAGGGGAGGGATCCTCAGCCTGGTGACGAGCTCGCCCACCTCCTCCAAGAGCCCGTCGATCATCCGAGTCACGTCCTCACAGCAGGCGGAAAGCTCCTCGGGGGAAAGTGACCGGCCCTTGACTTCGCCCACCTTCCAGCGCAGGAGGGTGAGCTTCTGTGCCAGTTCATCGTGGAGCTCTGTGGCGATGCGGGCCCGCTCATCGTGCTGAAGCTCCATGAGCCGAAAGCCCATGAC
>JAGGWU010000060.1 GCA_021163465.1 Candidatus Bipolaricaulota bacterium | reverse complement strand
GGAAGTTGTCCACGACCACCTCGACCACATCGTCCGCGGACTGGATATCCCGGTCCACAACCACCAGAGGGAATCCCTTCGCTTGGATCCGACGGAGGAGCGCTTCGTCTCCACGAGGGGTGAGGACGATGATCCCATCGACCCTCTGCTCCCCAAGCAACCTGAAGTACATCTCCTCACGGGAGGGCTTCCCGGCGGTGGTGAGGAGCATCAGGTAATAACCGGCCCGGCTCGCTTCCTCTTCCACGCCCCGGATGAGCTCAGCGTAGAAAGGGCTCCCGATGTCGGGCACGATCACACCGATGGTTTCCGTCCTCTGGAGCGCCAGCCCTTTGGCAGCGGCGTTCGGTCGGTAGTTCAGCCTCCGCGCGATCTCGAGGATCCTCCGCCGGGTCTCCGGAGAGACGCCGGGCTTGCCGTTCAGGGCAAGCGATACCGTTGCCTTCGATACACCGGCCTCCCGCGCGATGTCCTCTATCGTAGCCATGTTAACCGGTTAAAATTTTGGCGAACATTTTGCAATAAAATCCTCTTCAAATGTTTTCTTAACCGGTTTAATATACCGCGGCCACGGGCCGCCGTCAACCAAGCCAGGGCTTGTCTTACCAATCGAGGGGCCGAAGGAAGAGAGCCCCGAAGATCCAAGGTAAAGGCAAAGGGAGGGTGAGGAATACCCGGAGGTTGTAGGCCACCGCCTCCAAGAGGGCCCGCTTCTGGACCATAAGGGGCGAGGTCTCCTGAAGGAAACCGCAAGCCAGCGGGGATCTCAAGCCCACGCCTCCCCACCGTCGAAACCAGCGCTCCGGAAAATACCTCATCAGGCAGCAAAGGCGGCTGCGCCCCCGCACGGCCCGACTCCTTTCCGCCACCCGGGCTTCTGGCCCTCGGGGAGAAAGGGCGACAACCTCTTTCTAAGCTGTGCCTGTAGATCCTTCAGCTCTCGAATACCCACCCTTTTGGCGAACCGATGGAGGGACTAGGGGCAGGGGCGGCCGGGGAAGAGGTCCCGGTAGGGGACCACGGTGCGCCGGTAGGTGGTCCCCATAGTGGGCTTGGGCCAGTTCCAAACAGACCCCAAAGGCCTCCCGCAGGCTGGGCTCACGGCGGACCGTCCTCCACCGAGTTCGCCCAACCTCCTTTGCAAGACAAGCCCAGTCCAGCGAGTAGACACGCCGGCTCAAGAGTCCCGGTAGGCTTCCTCGAACCTCCCTTCCTCCTGGGCATGGCCCAACTGCAACAGCCACCGCACCACCGCATCGGGATCCAGACCCCAAGTGTCCATAACGATATCGAATCCTTGGCTCATCCCTTCCAACAGTTCCCGGTTGGTGGGCTCCTTGTATACGTCCTTCAGGGAGCCCTTTGCCTGCCGATAGAGATGTCCGGCCTCCTCCAAGGATGTTTCACCAAAGCCCGCCAGGAGAACTACAGGCCCGTCCGTTCGCTTCAAAGCCAATACCGCAGTATTGGAATCCGCTATCTCGTTGTAGGCCGCCAGGGTCAGTTCCGCCGCAGGCTCAAACCTAAGCACCAGGTTCTCGGGGCCCCAGTCCGCCAACCCCCAGATGTAGAGCTCTGTGCCGAAATAGATCTTTCCTGCAGGGAGCTTCCTCGGAGGGGTCACGGTGCGATCTCCTTGATCGCCAGAGGATGGCATCGGCAGCGGACGATACCGGCCCGCCATGGGATCCCTCATTACCACGAACCCAAAGGGGCGGAGGTCACCGAGCTCCCCGGGCGCATCCCCGAACCCGTGGATCACGTGGAGCTGCGGGGGAACCGTGAGATCTACGATTTTGGTTTCATCCAAATGGACCTCACGTCGGGGAATTCCCGCCGACCAAGGATCTTCCTCTTCACCGCTACCTCGCGGGAGAAGCCAAATGGAGTCGGGATCTATGATGACCTCGCCGTTGATTTCCCCGATTGCCTTCGCCAACACCAGATACTCCCGTAACGGTTTGAGATCCTCGTCCTCAGAGACGGTACGAATGTGGTCGTAAGGACCTCTAGGAGTGGTTTCTCTAAGCGTAAGAATGATGTAGACTACTCCCAGGGTTTCGTCCAAAAATGCTCGGGAGACGAAGAGCCGAAGGGGGGAGGAAGCATTGCGCCTCAGGGGATGCTCTTCCAGGAGCCAGCGCTCAAAGGAGAGAAACCTTTCGTTCTCCCGCAGCTGCTCCAGGATACTCCCCGGCGAGCTCACCACCCGGTAGGTGCGTTCCCCATCTGGGTAGAGCACCTGGAAACTGCCACCCTCCCGCGGCAATACCCCCATAACACCCCCGTTCCAGTGGACAACGTAGGCTATCGCGGATGGAGGGAGGGGGATAACAGGCTCGGAAGAAAGGATCGCGAGGTCGTCACCGCGGGAGCCATTGGATTCCCCTTTGGAGCCGGCTTTTGGCGGGAGCCGCGGGATGCTTCGTTCCTTCCCGGATCTTTCCTCCTTGGCGAGAGGGATGAAGGTGAACGCTGATCCGAGGAACTCCTGGGTGAAGATCGCTTCAGTAAGCGGCGTGTAACCCTTGGCTTCTAGCCTGCCGATGAGATCTTGAACTTCCGGGAGCTCAAGGGTCTGGGAAAGAGTTTCATTTGCGAGGGGGACAAGGCTCCGTTGGCTCAAACCCGTTTCAGGAGGGGCAGCATGCAGCCCGAAAGAAAAAAGATGAGCCCTAAACCCAGGACACCCAACGACACTTTGCTACGCATACAAACCACCTCATAAGGGCATTTACAAGTGTGGGTAACCTACGTTAACGAAATTTGTCCAGACTTTTAGGGACAACAGTCCCCCTTTCTATCCGCGGCCGTAGAGCTTCAGCATCCACTCCCATGCGGTAGCGATGATCTCCTCGAGCTCGGTAAAGCGGGGTTCCCAGCCGAGCTCCTGCTTGGCCTTCGTGGGATCGGCCACGAGAGCTGGGGGGTCGCCCGGGCGCCGGGGGCCATTCACCACCCGGAAATCGTGCCCGGTGACCCTCTTGCAGGCCTCGATCACCTCCCGGACCGAATGTCCCACCCCGGTACCCAGGTTGTACGCCGGGCTCGCCCTCCCCTCCCGCAAGCGCTCCAGGGCCAACACATGCGCCTCCGCCAAGTCCACAACATGGATGAAGTCCCGGATGCAGGTCCCATCGGGGGTGGGGTAGTCGGTGCCGAAGATCTCCACGTGATCCCGCACCCCCAACGCCGCCTCGAGCACGATGGGGATGAGGTGGGTCTCGGGATCGTGCCACTCGCCGATCGCCCCTTCGGGATCGGACCCGGCGGCGTTGAAGTACCGTAGGGCCACGTATTTGATACCATAGGCGCGGGAGTAGTCGGCGAGGATTTCCTCCATCATGAGCTTGGTGCGGCCATAGGGGCTTTTCGGGCGCTTGGGGTGGTCCTCGGGGATGGGAATCCGCTCCGGGTCGCCGTAGACGGCGGCGCTGGAGCTGAAAACGATCTCCCCCACCCCATGGGCGCGCATGGCCGAAAGCAGGTTCAGGGTGCCCACCACGTTGTTGTAGTAGTAAACCTCTGGGTTTTCCACCGATTCGCCCACCGCGGTCTTGGCGGCGAAGTGGATCACCGACCGGATAGGATATTTCTGGAAAACCCGCTCCAGGGCCTCCCGATCCAAGAGGTCCGCTTTCACAAATTCCTCACACAACACGAACTCCCGGTGCCCCACCGAGAGGTTGTCCAGGGCTACCACTTCGTACCCCCGGGAAAGGAGGGCCTTGATGGTGTGGGAGCCGATGTAGCCCGCGCCGCCGGTGACCAGGATTATCTCGCTTTTCGGTTGGGGCATGGATCAGAGCTCCGCGAAGATCTCCCGCAGGGGAATGACGAGGCCCGGAAGTAGGGGGGACACGAGGGTCTCATCCCCGCGGTAACGGCTCACAAGCTCGAATCCACGTTCGCCCAACGTGTAGACCTCGGCGGTCTTCCCCCCGGGGTCCACGATCCAGTACTCCCGCACCCCGTGGCGGGCGTAGAGGGTTTTCTTGAAATGGCGATCCTTTTCTTCCGTTCCCGGGGAAAGTACTTCCACCACGAGATCGGGGGCACCGCGGATCTCTTCTTTTTGGATCAGAAACCGCCTTTCCCGGGAAATGAAGATCACATCCGGTTGCACAACCTCCACGTCCCCTCCTTCCCCCAGGACGACGTCCAGTGGCGCGAGGTAAACCCATCCGAGGCGGTTTTTCCTGACGAACTCCCAAAGCATGAAACCGAGGTTCCTCACCGCTCTTTGGTGCGGTTCGGTGGGGGCCGGAACCATCACTATCTCCCCCCCCAGAAGCTCATAGCGCCTTGTCTCCGAAACCGGAAGGCTCTTATAGTCGGCGTAGGTGAACTTGATCTTCGTTCCGCGCATCCCTATGCCTCCATGACCATTCTACCCGCCGCCGTCCGGGCCTTCAGGCACAGCGGCCTTCCCCCACCCTTCCAACGGGAGGTTGGCATCCGGAGAAAGGGAGAGGGGGTCGCGGTGACCGCGTTCGGCGAAGCGGAAGTGGGCGCAGGCGGCCACCATGGCGGCGTTGTCGGTGCAGAGCTCCGCCGGGGGAAAGAAGACCTCCATGCCCCGCTCCGCGGCCCGAGTCGGAAAGACCTCCCGTAGGCGCGTATTGGCCGCCACCCCGCCCACGACGACGATCCTTCGGAGCTCATAGATCCGCGCCGCCCGGATCGCCTTGTCCACCAGCACATCCACGATGGCCTCGAGATAGGAGGCGCAGAGGTCGCTCAAGTTGGGATGGGGATGCTCCTTGAGCCACCGCACCGCGGCGGTCTTGAGCCCGGCGAAGCTCATGTCGAACCCTTCTCCCAACATCGGCCGGGGAAAGGGAATGGCCTCCGGGTTCCCCTTTCGCGCCAAAGCATCGATGGCCGGCCCCGCGGGGTATCCCAGGCCTACCAGCCTCCCCAGCTTGTCCAGGGCTTCCCCGGCGGCGTCGTCCCGGGTGGTCCCGACGACGCGGAAATCATCCCAATCCTTTACCACCACGAGCTCCGTGTGTCCCCCGGAGACGATCAGGCCCAGGAAGGGAGGGGGGACATCGGGGTAGCTCAAGCGGTGGGCGAAGAGGTGCGCCGCCAGGTGGTGCACCCCCACGAAGGGCACCCCGAGGGCCACGCTCAGCCCCTTGGCGTAGGAGACCCCCACCACCAAGGGGCCGATGAGCCCGGGACCGTCGGTGACGCCCACCAGATCGATATCGCACCAGCCGATCCCCGCCTCGCCCAGCGTTTCCTCCACCAAGTAGGGGAGCTTCTTCAGGTGGTCCCGGGAGGCGATCTCCGGTACGACCCCCCCGTAGCGGGCGTGCAGATCCACCTGCGAATAAACGGAACTGGCGAGGATTTCATGACCGTCGCGCAGGATGGCCACCGCGGTCTCGTCACAGGAAGTCTCTATCCCCAATGTAATCATCTCCGCCGATTTTAACACCCTGCCCCTTGACGGCGGGGCCTTGTGCCCTCATAGTGCACTTGGGACTCATAAATTTAAGGAGGGAGCGATGAGGGGCAAGGCGCTGGCGGTTTTAATTATCTTTGGCCTGTGGGCCGCGGCCGGAGCGGTGGAGCTTGAGTTCCTGAGCTCATACGAGATCAGGACCCAGGACTGGTGGTTCGGGACCATGCCCGTTGGGGAGATCTCCGGGCTCGCCTATAACCCGGACCTCGGGATCCACTACGGGATCTGCGACAACCGGGGCAAGGACCCCGAGGAGGGCGTGGCCGGGAGGCTCTACCTCTTGGACATCGAGACCTACCCCCCGACCGTGATCTCATCGGTCAAGGTGGTATCGGTGGTCTTCCTCGATTCGGATCCCGAGGCTCCCGGGGTGCAACCTTATGGCCCGGGCGAGATCGACGCCGAGGAGGTCCTCCTCACCCCGGACCGCAAGCTCATCATCTCCTCGGAAAGGGACCTCGAGAACATCCCCTGGATAAGGGTCTTCGCTTTGGACGGGGTGATGCTCGGCGAGATCCCGGTGCCGGACAAGTTCATCCCCGCCGAAGGGAAAGGGGTGCGTAGGAACCTGGCATTCGAGGCCATGGCCCTCTCCCCGGACGGGAAGACCTTCTTCTTTGCCAACGAGCAAGCTCTGGTACAGGACGGACCCATGTCCACCCCCGAGCACGGGACCCAGGTGCGCATCGTCCAGTACGACCTCTCGGGCGACGCCCCCGCGGAGGTAGCGGAGTACGTCTACATCACCGAGCCCATCTTCGCTACCCCGAAGGGCAAATACGCCGACAACGGTGTGGTGGCGATGCTCTATGTCAAGCACCTCGTGCCCGAATACGACCTCTTCGTGGTGGAACGGGCCTACTCCAGCGGGGTGGGGAACGATATCAAAATCTTCGGGGTTAGCTTAGAGGGGGCCGACGACGTGAAGGACCTCGAGGCCCTCCCCTACCCATTCACGGGGAAGGCGGTGGGGAAGACGCTGCTTTTGCGGATCTCGGCGATCCCCGAGCTCTCCGATATCCCGGTTGTGCCGGACAACATCGAGTCCATCACCTTCGGCCCCGTGCTCCCCACGGGGAACCCCTCCCTGATCCTCGCCAGCGACAACAACTACAACCGTCCCCAACGGAACCTGTTCCTGTTGTTCGAACTCATCCCTTGAAGCCGTGGCGGGTGACGCGGTGAATCGAAAAAGGGGGGAGGCTCAGGCCTCCCCCTCTTTTTGTAGATGTTCGGCCACGGCGAAGACGGCCCGCTTCACCGCCGGGGTCCTGAAGGGGACCGTGGCCCCGTCCAATTGCACGATCTGGTCTTTCCGTCCTTGAGCCTGCCCACGTAGGGGGTCTTTTTGGCCTGGGGCCGGGGGATCTCGGTGGGATCACAGATGACGAGGGGAGCATCCTCGGGGAACATCCGCAGGAGCGCCTCTTTAAGGGGAGCCCTCTTCAGGAAGCGGTAGATCCTTGAGCCGGCGAAAAACCCCTTGGGGATGGCTCGGGCGACCTCGGTGATCCTGGGGGAGCGGGCCCTAAGGATCCCCTGGATGATCATGGCCGCCTTCCACGCCCGGTCTTCCCTGGGGAAAAGAGGGTCGGACGGGTTTCCACTAGGATTCCCGCGGGGAACCCATCCTGGAAGACCAAAGCCTGCGGAAGTTATGATCTTCGCGTGTTCCGCGAGATAGATCGCTACATCCTGCGGGAGGTGTTGCCCCCCTTCGGGGTAGCGCTCCTTGCGTTTTTGGCCTTCATTTCCCTGCAGGTGGTCATCTACCTTTCCGAGCTCGTCCTTGCCCGTGGGGCGGGAGTGGGGGAGCTTTTCCGATTGCTGGGGCTGAAGTTGCCCAGCCTCCTCACCTTGGCCATCCCCGGGGGGGTGCTTCTCGCCATCTTCTGGGCCCTGGGGAGGCTTGCACAAGCTCGGGAGCTTCTGGCCTTCCAGGCGGTGGGTTATCCTTTGCGCCGCATCGCCGTGCCTTTTGTGGCCTTCGGTGCCGCTATGAGCCTCGTTTCCTTCGGCTTGGGGGAGTTTGTGGTCCCTCATTGCGAGGAGCTTTACCAGCGCCAGTACCTCGCCCTGCTCGTTGGGGGCCAAAGGGGCAGGGTCTCTCCCCGGGAGGAGGTCTTCTTCCGGGGGCCGAAGGGGAATCTGTATTACGTGCGGTGCTATCAGGAGGGCACGGCGCAGGGGATCGTGGTCTACGACCTCGCGGGAAGGATCGCCCCTCCCGGCGGCGATTTCCCCGCGGTCATTACCGCCAAGGAGGGGGCGTTCTCTCCGGGCGGGAACCTGGAGTTGCGGGAAGGGCGGGTGCTCCACTTCGATCCCGATGGCCGCCTGGTGCGGGTGGATGGCTTCAAGGCCTTAAAGGTAGAGGTGGGGGCGGATATCGAGCGGTTGATCTTGGGAGGGAAGACCCCGGCCCAGATGTCATTGCGGGAGCTTCGGACGCGGATCGCGGCCATGGAACGGGCAGGGATCGATCCCCGGGGGCTTTTGGTGGAGTACCACGCCAAGATCGCCGTGGCGGCAAGCTCGTTCCTTTTCGCTTTTTTCGGGGCCCCTGTGGGGATGATCCTGGGGCGGCGGGGGCGGAT
>JAGGWU010000057.1 GCA_021163465.1 Candidatus Bipolaricaulota bacterium | reverse complement strand
GGTGAGGATTAGGTACTTAAGGCTGGCCCAGACCTGGGCCGCCCTCCCCTCGAGCCCCACCAAAAGGAACGCGATAAGGGAGGTGAGCTCCAGGGATATGTAAAGGTTGAAGAGATCCCGGGAGAGGACGAGGGAAAGGACGGTACCGAAAAGCAAGGTCAACAGGGCATAGAAGTGCCGCGGCTTCCCCACCTCCTCCAGGAGGAGGACCGCGTGGAGGAAGAGCGAAAGGCCCCAGAAGGCCGCGGCGAGGGCATCCCCCTCCCAGGGGATCGCCCAATCCCCCAGCCCCAGATGTCCCCGCGGGAACCCCGGGGCCCAGATGGCGAAGGAGATGGTCCCGCACACCAGGGCTAGGGCGCTCAGGAAGCGGGCCCGGGGGATGAGGAAGCAAATGATGCCGAACCCGAAGTAGCCCAACACCCCAAGGAGGGCGGCGGTCATCGTTCCATCTCCTCCTCGGCGGCAGCCTCGATCCTCCCGGTTTCCTGGGTGTGGAACCGCTCGGTGAGCGAGATGGCGTAGGCGAGGGATAGGGCCAGGGTGGCGAAGTGGATCACGATGGCGGTGAGGACCAACGCCTGGGGCAAGGGATCGGCGCTGGGGGTCCCCTCCGGGTAGCCGGAAAGGGGCGGCACGGCCCCCGGCCGGTGGGACAGGGCCACCAGAAACACGATGGCCCCGCCGGAAGCCACGTTGAGCCCCAAGAGCTTCCAGATAAGGGAGCGCCGCAAAAGCAACGCCCCGAAGCCCAGGAACACGAGACCGATGCCCAAGACCGTCCCGATCTGCGCGGCCATCAGATCTCCCCCCGATGGGAAGCGAAATAGTGGAGTACCACCCAAGCCCCGATGGTCACCTCGATCCCGATGAGGAGGTTGAAGACAACGAGGAGGCCGCTCCCCCGGTGGTTCAAGGGGATGCTCAGGCAGCCAAGGACGAGGAGGACGGCGATGGTCCCGTATTCCAGGGGCTCCAGGGTACCCTCGTGGAGCTCGCGGCTCAACCGCTCGATGCCCTTGGCCATGGCCAAAAGCAGGAGTCCCGAGCCGGCGATGGCCCCGGCGGGGAACCCTCCTCCCGGACCAAGGTGGCCCGAGGCCGCGAGATATACGGCGAAAACGATGATCACGGGAAGGAGGACATCGGCCATCTCCCGCACCACGCCCCGCTCCGGGACCACCGGCTCCCGCCACTTCCCCAGGGGTTTCAGGGTGTACCTCACCCCCACCATGGCCAAGGCGAAGACGAGCACCTCCAACAGGGTGTCGTAGAGACGTGACCCGAGCACGATGGAGGCTACCCCGTTGCCCGCCCCATAGGCCCGGGCCATCTCGGCCCAGGGGCGCACCTCTGCTGGCGGAAAGAGATCCGTTAGGCCGAAAAGGAGGATCCCCAGCAAGGTGGCCAGGAGCGCTATCGTGAGCGCCCGTTTCACAGATACCTCCTCAAGAGCTCCTCCCATTCCCCCTTTTCCCGAAGCTCCGTCATTATCTCCCGGAGGGCCTCGGCGAGTTCCCCCTCGTCCGGGGCGAAGAGCACCACGAAGTCGGCGTCCTCCAGGGGCTCGATTTCCGCGTCCCGGAAAGTCCCTCGAAGGTAAAAAGAGCGGAGTTCCAACAGGTTGACCACCGCGCCCCCGAGCTCCCCACGCTCCAACGCCTCGAGGAGTTCCCCGCGGCGGGGGAATAGCCGGCCCCCCCGGGGGAGACGCTCCGCTTCCCGGGAGCCCGAGATCGCTCCCAACGGGCCCTTTCCACGGCGAACCCGCACGATACGGGTAGGGAGGAGGGGGACCCGGGGAAAGGCCGTCTCCCGCGCCGAGGGCACCAGATCCCCGGCGGCGAGATCGGCCTCGCGGGAAGAAAGGAGCCCTTCCACCTCGCCCCGCTCCACCCACCGGAGCTCGAGTTCGCGGTGGGTGCGAGCCGCCAAAAGCTCGAGCAATTCCCACACGAGCCCCACCACCTCCTCCCCCTCGGGATAAAGGAGGGGACGACACTCCACCGCGGCCACCGCGATCCTCCCCGTGCGGCGGATGGCCAAAAGGTACACGAAGGTCACGAGGCCGAAGCCGATCGCGGCCTCGGCGAGGGCCACATCGGGAGCGCTGAGGGCGAAGTAGAGGGCCGCCAGTACCAAGGAGTGGGCCCCCAACACCGCCACGCCCCAGAGGAGCCTGCGGCGGGTGAGGGCCACGGCGGCAAGGGCGAACGCTAGGACCGCAAGGAGGAGGACGGTCACCGCTCCTCCCCGTTGGTGGGATGGCGCCTGAGGAAGGCCCCTTTAGCGATGGCGTGGGTGGCTACGGGCCCGGTGAAGAGGAAAAGGAGCGCCAGGAGTCCCAATACCCCCAGCTCCCAGCCCCAGCCTGCGAGGAGGGAAAGGCCCACGAGGAAAGAAAAAGCCCCGCCCACGTCCGCCACCCCGGCGGCCTGGAACCGGGAATAGGGATCCCGAAACCGCAGGACCCCCGTCCCTCCCACGAAAAGGAGGAGAACCCCGAGGGCCATAAAAGCCTGGGCCGCCGCCCTCACCGCTCCCCCCTTTCCCCGAACCGCGCCAAAAGCACCGCTCCCAAAAAGCCCAAGAGGGCGTACGCCAGCGCCACATCTAGGAGCACCGCCCGCTTCCCGAGCACCCCCTCCAGCGCCAAGACCAAAGCTATCCGCACGTTGAGGCTATTCGCCCCGGCCACCCTATCCCAGAAGCTCGGCCCCCGCCAGAGCCTGAAGAGCGGGGGGGCGGCGCTCAACAAGATCGCCGCTTCCCAAATCCCCCTCATCCCGCGAGCTTCCTCAACATCCCCTGCAGGGCATCCACCCCCGGGAGTCGGGGCCCGGAGGGAAGGTGGAGGCAATGGACGTAGAGGATCTCCCCTTCCGCCAGGAGGGCGATGGTGCCCGGGGAGGCGGTGATGGCGAGGATGAGGAGGAGCCGTGAGAGATCGCTCCGGACCCGAAGCGGGACGGCAATGATCCCCGGCCGCGTTCGTCCCGTGATCACCGCGAGACCGGTAGCGACCACGCCCCGCAGTATTCCGAAAAGAAAGAGGGCGAAAAAACTCAGCCAGAGGTCCAAACGGAACCACACCCCGGGGGCAAGCTCCCGCCCTACCTTTCCCTGCCACACCAAAAGCCCCAGAAATACAGGACACCAAAGGCCGGAAATGAGGACCGTGGGCGCCGTGGATCTCCACAGCAAAACCCAAATCCCCCTCATCCCGCGAGCTTCCTCAACATC
>JAGGWU010000185.1 GCA_021163465.1 Candidatus Bipolaricaulota bacterium | reverse complement strand
GCTTACCAGCTCACCCACCAGGAGGGCAAAGTGAACCTTCGCCTGAAGATCGTCCACACCTGGCAGGAGTGTGGCAGCCTCCGGGAGACTGCCAGAAGGCTCTCCCGCCCCCTCAACACCGTCCGTAAGGGGGTGAGGAGGTATCTGGCGGAAGGGGAGACCGGCCTCAAGGACAGGTCACGGCATCCTCACAGATGTCCCAGGAAGACCCCAGCCGAGGTGGAGGAGCGGGTGCTTTCCCTACGTCGATCGCCCGCTCCATCGGGCTACCGGAGGGAACGGGCTGTGCATGGGAAGAGGAAAAGCCGTTCCGGCTGGCTCAGGTAGAGGCTAAACGCTCGTGACGCGTTACGAGCCTTGGGGTGCGAACGGTGGTGGTACCATTACCCCGTGGAGTGGCCCCACTTCGGAGCGAGGATGGACGGGAAAAGCCCGCTTGAGAAGCTGCGGGAGCTGGGATTGAACCTTCCGGTGAGTTCGCTTGCTTCCCGGTGGTCCTGCTCGATGAGGTGGCGATGGTGTGGGCGGTGGAGGAGGGTCACGATCTCTTGGCCTACTACAGCAATGCTCGAGGAGGTAAACACAGTGGTCAGACACCGGTCCGACTTTCCATGTGGTGCCCAAGACCATTAGTGATAATCCCCTCCTTTTCTGCTTTAGAAAGCCGGAAGAAGACGTCATCTCGGGTCTCGGGAATACCGCCTAGACCAACCTCCTCCACGGACAATGACGCCGCGGCGGCGGCGAAGTGTGCGGCCTTCACCGGATCGCGGATCTCGTAGTAGCGCACCGCGAACGCGGCGCCGAAGACGTCCCCGGCCCCGGTCTCGTCCAGCTCTCGGGCTGGCACCGCCGGGATCCGCCCCCAATAGGTCCCGCCAAGGAAGAGATCGACGCCCTCCTTACCCTGGGTGAGAAGGAATATCTGCGCTAGTCTGGCGTACAGCTCCACCTCATCGCGGTCGAGCTCCTCGTGGCTGGCCACGATGAAGTCAGCCTTCTCAGCCACCTCCTCCAATTCCGTCCATGATGTCCGGGCCACGAATCCCTTGGGAGTGGGGCGCCGCAGCCACCCCTGGGGCGCGATTCCCACCACCCCAGCTCGCAGGACCTCCAACGCCGCCGCAGCGCTGAACTCCCCGATGATGGGACACAGGTACGCGATCTTCGGCCGCACCCAGCTGCGGGGAAGGAGCCCGAGGTCAATCCCTTCCGCCACCGACTCCACGAACTGGATCCGCCGTGCCCCGCGGCGGCGGTTGACGAACACCGTGTTCCTGGGGCTTGAGGTCACCCGCACCGCTACCCCGGGAAGAGCACTCTCAAAGGGGAAATCCGCGGTGGCGCTGGTGAGAACCGCGGCCCTATAGCCCAGGTTCCGCGCCAATAGCGCGGAATACGCCGCGGAGCCGCCGATTACGTAGCCCTCATCGCGGCGGTCGTAACACACGTGACCGATGGCCAAGAACTCCGGCCTCCGGAACACCCATATACCCCCTTTCACGCGGTTTCCCCTCGGGCACCCAGGAGCAACGTCACCAGGACCCGCAGATGGGTGATCACCGCCAGAGTCCAGAAGAGCTCCGGTACGAGCCCCATGAGCACCAGGATCATGGTGAGGAAGATCCGCTCATCGCGTTTCCCAGGAAGGAAACGCATGAGAGGGATTTCGCGGTAAATGTCCCTTCCGAATGCGGCCTTGTAGCGTTCGGTGGAATAGCTCACGAGCACGCTCCCCAAGAGGGCCAGGGCCACCACGGGCCAAAGGCCTTCCGGGAGCCGGGAGGTCACCGCCAGCGTGAGGAGGTACGTTACGTCCACGTACCTATCCAACACCGAATCTACCCATCCCCCTAAGGCACTCGTCCGGAGCGCTGCCCGGGCGATCTCCCCGTCCACTCCGTCCAAGATGGAGCTCACCTGATAGAGGACGGCCCCAGCGACGGGGCTGACGAAGTTGAGCCCGGCCGCCAACAGTCCCACGGCGGCGGTGGTCCAGGTGGCCTGCCACGGGGTAAGCCGGTCCACCAAGAGCCGGGAGATCCGGGTGGAGATCCGACGGTTGACGAGCCGGGAGACGATCCCATCCCCGGCCCCCTTCACGGCCTGAGCGACGAGCAGGGCCCGAGCCCGGCGGAGATCCTGCGGCGTGTCCACATCGAGCCAGAACTCCTCCGGGACCGGATACGCTGGGAGGCCCGCCCGCTCCACCACCTCTGCGAGCTCGAACCCCCATTTTTCCCGCGCCAGGGCCTCGGTCACCTCGAAAATGGAAGGCTCAAGCACGAAGAAACCGGTGTCGTAAGCATCGGGGTTCGGGATGGCCTTCCCGATCTCGGTGACCCGTCCGTCCCGGAGGCGTACCTTCGTGGCCTCGTCCCGGTCGATATAGCGGGGAGCGGGGTCCACGGCCAAACCTTCCCCACGGAGGGCCCGCTCCACGAATCGCTCGCCATATATATGATCGCCCATCACCAACACGAAGGGCCCCGAGACCTCATCCCGAGCCAGGTGGAGGGAGTAACCGTTGCCCCTTTCGGGCTCCGGGTTGTTGACGAACCGGGCGTCGAGGCCGTGGGCCTTCAAGAACCCCTCGAAATCGGCCCGGTGATCGGGATGAACCACGAGCACGAAGCGCTCGATCCCCTCGGCTCTTAAAGAGGAGAAAGTACGGTAAAGGATCTCCCGGCCGGCGACGCGGAGAAGGGGCTTGGGCCCCCTCTTCCCCATGCGCCGGCCCCAGCCAGCAGCCAGTATCACCGCCTCCGTCACCTTCTCTGACATATGTGCCTTTCTTGCCAACCTGGCTCCATATGAACCGCACTACAGAGGAGAACTCTCAAATATTAAAGTTACAACGGCAAACAGGACCACGTGACACTTAACTTGATAAACAAATAAACCAAGTTTGTCAAAGGAATGGTTTCGTGTAGTCCTCGCCGGAGGATTGTAGGACTCTTAAGAGACTAAAGATACAGGGGCGGTGGTGCGGCGTACCACCAAGCGTGGCTTGAGCAACCGGTGGAGGGGGCGTCGTCGCTTCCCTCCAATGACCGAAAGCAGCCACTCGGCAGCGATCTTGCCCACCCCAAAGGCGGCCGGGGCCCCGGGGGGGAGTTTTTGGGGGGGGGG
>JAGGWU010000176.1 GCA_021163465.1 Candidatus Bipolaricaulota bacterium | reverse complement strand
GGAGAGGCTGCGGGAGCTGGGATTGGATCTTCCAGATGAGTTCGCGGCGTTCCCTGTGGTACTCTTGGACGAGGTGGCGGTGATCTGGGCCTCTAAGGGGGGTCACGATGTGTTGGCCTATTACACTGGCATGTGCGGGTATCCCCGAGCCTCGCCTCCTCCCCTCAGGCCGGCTGGGGCAGGAGGCCGGTTATCCCCTCCCGCTTCCCGGCCGTCTTGCCGGTGGAGGCGATAGAACGAGGGAAGGTCCGGCCCCTCCATCGCATCCGGGGTGAACCACACCGGTAGCTATTCCTAAATCGAGGAAGGCATGTGCCCGGAAACCCCGAGCTCGGCAAAAGTCCGATGTAAAATAACCTCCGAAAGGTTCCACTGCCTTTTGGGAAAGGAGCTGGGTGTGGAGGGCACAAAAGTCGGCGAGGAAACCGCGATCGTGGGCAAGGCGGTGCGCCGGTTGGACGCCGTGGCCAAGGTGGCCGGCGAGGCCCGCTACGTCGATGACCTTTCCTTCCCGGGGATGCTTTACGGGAAAGCCATCCGCGCCGCCGTCCCCCACGGGCGGATAAGACGTCTGGACCTCTCCCGGGTGGTTGCGCATCCCGGGGTCGTTTGTGTCGTCACCCCGGCCGATATCCCCGGGGAAAACGTGGTGCCGGTGATCTACCGGGATATGCCGCTCCTGGCGGCCGATGTCGTCCGCTACGTAGGGGAGCCCGTGGCGCTCCTTGCCGCCGAGACAAAGGAGGCGGCGTACCAAGCGGCGGAGCTCGCCGAGGTCGAATACGAGGAGCTTCCGGCGGTGTACGATCCCCTGGAAGCGATGGCGCCCGATGCCCCCCGGGTGGCGGTCCCCGAGGCGGCCGAGGCGGGGAACGTCTTCAACCACATGGTGATCCGCAAGGGCGACGTGGAACGGGGGTTCTCCGAGGCCGACGTGGTGGTGGAGGGCGAATACCGCGTGGGCTACCAGGAGCATGTCTACATCGAGCCCCAAGGGGTGATCGCCGTCCCCGAGGACGGGGGGATGGCGATCTACGGGACCATGCAGTGTCCCTTCTACGTGCAGAACGCGGTGGCGGCGGTCCTGGGGCTTCCCCTCTCCAAGGTGCGGGTGGTGCAGACCGCCACCGGCGGGGGCTTCGGGGGGAAGGAGGATGTCCCGTCGCAGGTGGCCGCCATGGCGGCCGTGCTTGCCTGGAAGGCCCGTCGTCCTGTCAAGGTGGTGTACGACCGGGAGGAGGACATCGAGACTACCTCCAAGCGCCACCCCGCACTGATCCGCTATAAGACCGCAGCCACGCGGGATGGGACGTTGGTGGCGGTGGAGGTGGAGTTCTACTACAACGCCGGGGCTTATCAGACTCTCTCCTCGGCGGTGCTCTGGCGGGGCCTCGTCCACGCCGCCGGCCCCTACCGGATCCCCAACGTCAAGGTGGACGCCTACTCCGTGGCCACGAACACCGTGCCGTGTGGTGCCTTCCGGGGGTTCGGTTCGCCCCAGGTGATATTCGCGCACGAATCCCAGATGGACGAGCTCGCCCGCCGCCTGGGCATGGATCCCTTGGAGCTCAGGAAAAAGAACGCCCTGCGGGTGGGGGACCGCACCGCCACCGACCAGGTACTGGACGAATCCGTGGGGCTCCCCGAGGCCATCGAGCGCGCCCGGGAGCTTTCGCGGTGGGAGGAGCTCAGGGCGGAGATCGCGGAGTTCAACCGGAGGGAACCCTTCAAGCGCCGGGGGCTCGGGATCTCCACGGTGATGTACGGGGTGGGGATGGGGGCCAAGGCCCCGCTCCTCGATAAGGCCGGGGCCTACGTGAAGATCGAGGCCGACGGGTCGGTGACGGTGGCGGTGGGGAACACCGAGATGGGACAGGGAGCCATCACCGTGCTTTCGCAGATCGCCGCCGAGGCGTTGGGGACCAAGATCGAGGACGTGCGCCTCGCCCCGGTGGACACCTCCCGGGTCCCCGATTCCGGCCCCACGGTGGCCTCCCGCACCACCACCGTGGCCGGGGCCGCGGTGTTGGACGCGGCGCGTAGGCTGCGGGCCCGCATCGAGGACGCCGCCCGCGAGCTCCTCGGCGCCGACGGGGTGGAGATAAGGGATTCGACGGTGTGGCCGCGCGGCGAGCCGGGGAAGGCCGTACCGCTATCCGAGGTGGCCCGCTGGATGTGGGCCCACAACTGGGACATGGGATCAACCGGCTGGGCGGAGGGGGCGCCGGTGGACTGGGACCCCGATACAGGGCTCGGCAAGGCGTACTTCGTCTACGCCTACGCCTGCCACATCGCCGAGGTGGAGGTGGACCTCCTCACCGGGGAGGCCCGGGTTGTGCGGTTCTGGGCAGTGCATGATTCCGGAAAGATCGTGAACCCGACCTTGGCACGGGGCCAGGTGGCGGGCGGGGTCGCCCAGGGGATCGGCTACGCCCTGATGGAATGCCTTCCCTCCCGCGAGGGGAGGATCGAGGGGACGCTCATGACCTACCGCGTCCCCACCGCCCTCGATATGCCAGAGGAGCTCGTGATCGACTTCGTGGAGGCACCGTACTCCAAGGGGCCCTATGGCGCCAAGGGGATCGGAGAGGTGCCCCTCATGGCGTCCCAGGCGGCGGTGGCCAACGCCATCTCCCACGCGGTGGGGGCGCGGCTGCGCGAGTACCCCGCTTTCCCCGAGAGGATCCTGGAACTCCTCCTTTCCAAGGGGGAAGGGTGTCGGACCTGTACGTAGTGATCCTGAACCCGGCCGCCGATAGGGGGCGAGCCGGAAGGAAAGAGGGGAAGATCCGCATGGCCCTGAAGCACCAGGGAATCCCCTTCGAGTTCCTCCGCACCCGAGGTCCCGGCCACGCCGCTGAACTCGCCCGGAGGCCCTGGGGGAGAAACCCACAGCCGTGGTCGGGGTCGGGGGCGATGGCACTCTGAACGAGCTCGCTCAGGCCCTGGTGGGGACCAAGGTCCCCTTGGGGATCATCCCCTGTGGCTCGGGGAACGACCTCATCCGGGCCCTGGGGATCCCGAGGGACATCGGCGGGGCGGTCCGGATCCTCTCCCAGGGCCGCCCCCGCGCTGTGGACGTGGGCAGGGCAGCCGGGCGCTTCTTCCTGAACACGT
>JAGGWU010000168.1 GCA_021163465.1 Candidatus Bipolaricaulota bacterium | reverse complement strand
GAGCGTGATGGGGCTGGGGGTGGCGGGCCTCGCCCTAGGGGGGCTCCTCATCGTCCTGACCCTCTTCCGCCGGGAGTTCGACCCAGCCACCGTTGCGATCCAGACCAAGTACCTCTTCGGCATCAAGGCCGCCGGGGTGAACTTCATCAAGGGGGCGTTGCTCGTGTCCGCTTACTCCGCCGGGGCCTCGTTGGTGGCCCTGTTCGACCGCGTAGGAGGCGGGATCTACACCAAGGCCGCCGACATGGCGGCGGACATCGTGGGCAAAGTGGAGGCGAAGATCCCCGAGGACGATCCCCGCAACCCCGCCACCATCGCCGACAACGTGGGCGACAACGTAGGGGACGTGGGAGGCCTTGGGGCGGACCTCCTGGAGTCCTTCGTCGGTTCCATCATCTCCGTGATCGTCATGGCCCTCTACATCTACGTGGGGCGCCACAACCCCGGGATCGGGGATATCCTGGAGAAGTTCGGGCTCCCCGTCGATATGGGGGAGGAGCAATACTGGTGGCTGATACTTTTGCCGGTGGTGATGGTGGCCGGGGGCACCTTCGCCTCCTGGTTGGGGATCCTCTACATCCGCTCGCGCAGCGGGAGCGATCCCCAGCGCGCCCTCATGGACGGCCTGATCATCTCGGCCACCCTTACGGCGATCTTCGCCCTCCTCATCTCTTGGCTTTCCCCCACAAACTTCGTGCCGTTCTTCACGGTGCTCTTGGGCCTCGCGGCCGGGGTGGCCATCGGACGGCTTTCCGAGTACTACACCTCCTACAAGTACAAGCCCACCCTGGAGCTGGCGAAGGCCAACGAAGCGGGGCCCGGCGTGGGGGTGGCAAGCGGCCTGGCGGTGGGGATGCTCTCCACCTTCTGGCCGGTATTGGTGATCGTGGGGGCCACGGTCCTGGCCTATTACATCGGGGGCCTCCTCGGGGTGGCCTTCACCGCGGCGGGGATGCTTTCGTTCGTGGCCATGAACGTTTCCATCGACTCCTATGGCCCCATCGCCGACAACGCCGGGGGGATCGCCACCATGGCCGAACTTCCCAAAGAGGTGCGGGAGCGCACCGACCAGCTGGATGCGGTGGGCAACACCACCGCCGCCATCGGGAAGGGGTTCGCCATCGGCTCCGCCGCCTTCGCTGCCCTGGGGCTTATCGCCTCTTACCTTTGGTCGGCCATCGGCTCGGCGGAGCGGGTCCTCCCGCCCCAAGTGCCCCTGATCGGGGACATCTACCCCTCCCTCTCCCCCACCGGCCAGCTCATCTCCGTGGGGCCGTGGGTGATCGGGGGGCTGATCGTGGGGGCGATGCTCCCGTATGTGTTCTCGGCGATCCTCATCCGCGGGGTAACCCGCACCGCGGACGTCCTCGTCCTCGAGATCCGGCGGCAGTTCAAGGAAAACCCCAAGATCCTCACCGGGGAAGCGGTGGCGGACTACAAGCGCTGCATCTCCATCACCGCCGGGGGAGCGCTAAAGAACATGACCTTGCCCGCGGTGATCGCGGTGGTAACGCCCCTTTTCGTGGGGATCGTCTTCGGACGGTATGCCCTGGCGGGACTGCTTTTCGGGGCGCTGCTTTCGGCGATCCAACTCGCCATCTTCTGCGCCAACTCCGGCGGCGCCATGGACAACGCAAAGAAATACATCGAGATGGGGCACTACGGGGGCGAGGGCTCGGAGGCCCACGCAGCGAGCGTGGTGGGGGACACCGTGGGCGATCCCCTCAAGGACACGGTGGGGCCCTCGCTGGATATCCTGGTCAAGCTGATGTCGGTGATATCCCTCCTTTTCGCTTCGCTTTTCCCAGTGAATCCCCTTTTCATGTGAGGGACGCAAGCGGGGACGCTGAGGTAGCGTCCCCGCTTGAAACCTTTACTCGGTGCCGGGGCACATCTCCGTGAAGGTGCTGGCGGCGATCCGGAACGCCGTGAGTAGAGATGCCTGTGCGTTATGGTACTTTTCATCGGTGTTCCCTGATGCCCGAGCAACAACGCCCGAAAAACCGCGCCAGGACCCCCTCCTGGAGGTGGGAGAGCGGGGAAATCTGGACCTTTTCGCATCCTCTTCGCTTTTTATCCCGATGAGCTCCGGTTACGCCGCGATCCCCGACTCTCGAAGGGTGAGGGGCAATCCCCGCGAGGGTTCGTCGCCCACAGGGGCGATCTAGGTGGCAAGGGAGCCCTGCTTCCTGGGACATCACCCTCGGACATCGAAATATAATGGCGGTGTAGGGAAGCGATTCGGCCATATCGGGTCTAGCTGGAGTGCAACGGCGATGAAGATCGCCATCGATGGCCCCGCTGCTGCGGGAAAGACGACGTTGGCCAAAAGGCTCGCCGAGGAGTTGGGGTTCCTTTTTGTCCCCACGGGCGCCATGTACCGGGCGGTGGCGTGGGCGGAAAGGAACGGGATCGACTGGAGGAGGGCCAAGCTCGAGGTGCGAGAGGGAGGAAGGATCTACCTCGGCGGGCGGGATATCACCGATGAGCTAGCGAACCCTGAAATTGACGAACTTTCCTCCAAGGTAGCGGTGGACTCTGAAGTGCGGCGACGCCTGGTGGCACTGCAGCGGGAGATCGCCCGGGGCCGAGATGTGGTGATGGAGGGGCGCGACATCGGCACCGTGGTCCTCCCCGACGCCGAGCTCAAGATCTTCCTCTGGGCCACCCCGGAGGAGCGGGCGCGACGGCGCCTCCGCGAGCGCGGTGGGAACTTCGCGGAGATCCTCGAAGCGATAAAGCGCCGGGATGAGCGGGACTCCAGCCGGACAGACTCCCCTCTCCGACCCGCAGAGGACGCGGTGATCATCGACACCACCGATAAGTCCCCCGAAGAGGTCCTTCAAGTGGTATTGGAGCTGGTGGAGGAGCGCCGTGGGAAGGATCGCCGATAAGCTTCGTGGCTTGATTTACGGGATCCTGGTCCTTTTAGCTTCGCCTGTGATCTACCCGCTTTTCCGTCTGCGGGTGCGGGGGCGGAAGCACCTGCGGGGTGGGGGGATATTGGTGGCGCGGCACCGCTCCTATTGGGATATCCCGGTGGTATGTGTGGCATGTGGACCTTTCCGTCGGGTGCATTTCATCGCCCGACGGGGGCTGACGCGGAACCCGATCTTCGCCCCCTTCGTTCTGGGGTTTGCCACCGTGATCGACAGGGACCACTTCGGGCCCGACGATTTTAAGAAGATGCTCCGGGCGGCTCGACGCTACAAGCTCCTGGGGATCTTCCCCGAGGGGACCACTCGCCCCGGGGCGGAGCCCAAGACCGGGGCGGTGAGGTTGGCGGAAATGTTCAAGAAACCCTTGGTCCCCGTGAATATCGTCCCCCAGGGCCCGTATCCTCCCCGGAGGTTTCCGCCGAGATTTCCCAAGATCACCGTGTACATCGGGAAGCCTTTTCAAGTGGAGGAGCTGACGAAAGGGCTTCCCCCTGAGCTCTCAAAGCCCGAACGCTATCGCCACATGGCCTCCCGCCTCATAGAAATGATCGACGGCACGGTGGTGTAATGCGCGCAAACGATGGGCACGCTTGCCCGTTATTCGACGAAAAGCGGGGTCAGTTCAAACCTTTCAACGTCCACGAGGCCCAAATCGGTGAGCTTCAACTTGGGTATCACCGGAAGGGCCAGAAAGGAAAGCTGCATGAAGGGATCCGGAAGCACACAACCCAAGCTCCGAGACGCCTTTTTCAGCCCCCCGCTGCGGCGCACCACCTCCTCCAGCGGGAGATCGGACATAAGGCCCCCGAGGGGAAGGGGAAGCTCTGCAAGCACTTTGCCATCGGCTATCACCACTTGTCCCCCGCCGAGCTCCACGAGGCGGGCCACCGCGAGACGCATATCACCGTCATTTGTTCCCACCACAACGATGTTATGGGAATCGTGGGCCACCGTTGAACCAAGGGCTCCCCGTTTCAATCCGAAGCCCCGCACGAGCCCAAGCCCCACGTTCCCCGTACCACGGTGTCGCTCCACCACCGCGAGCTTCAGGATATCCCGTTCCGGGTCGGCGACCACTTCCCCGCCCACCTCTTTGGGCTCGAGGATCAACCCCTCGGTTACCACCTGGCCTGGAACCACTCCGATTACCCGCGCTTTTTTTCCCTCCGCGGGGATCCTGAAGGAAAGGGCTCCCGTATCTACGTCCACCGTGCCCCGGACATCACCGGCCGGGATGTCGGGGCACTCCGCCAAGCACCGGCCTCCTTCCGCCACGAGCTCCCCGCCCACGTATACCCGCTCCACCTCGAACTGCTCCAGGTCAGACACGACGAGGAAATCGGCCCGGAAGCCCGGGGCAAGGGCCCCCAAGTCCACAAGGCCGTAGGCCCTCGCGGCGTGGATCGTGGCCGCGGCGATGGCCACCAGGGGATCCGTCCCGCCGGCGATGGCCTTGCGCAGCACATCGTCCATGTGGCCTTCGGTGTGGAGGGTCTCGGGATGACGGTCGTCGGTACAGAAGTGGACGAACGGTGCCGTATGCGCTGAAAGGAGGGGAATCAAGGCCGAAAGGTTGCGGGCCGTGGTCCCCTCGCGGATGAGGATGTGCATCCCCGCCCGGAGCTTCTCCCGGGCTTCCCGTAAAAGGGTGCACTCGTGTTCCGTACGCGGGCCCGCGAGCCTGTAGGCCCAAAGCTCATATCCCGAAAGGCCTGGGGCGTGGCCATCGATGGGCTTTCCGTGAGCCGCCTCCAGCTTCGCCCACACCTCCGGGTCCCGGGAAAGGACCCCCGGGAAGTTCATCACCTCCCCGAGCCCGAGGACCCGATCCCAGGAAAGCACCTCCTTTATTTCCTCGGCAGAGAGCATGGCGCCGGCGTTCTCCAGGGGGCTTGAAGGCACACAGGAGGGGGCCATAAAGAAAACACGCAGAGGAAGGGATTCCGTCGCCCGAAGCATATATCGGATCCCACGAAGGCCCAACACGTTGGCGATCTCGTGGGGATCGGCGATGACGCAGGTAGTGCCGTGGGGAAGGACCGCCCGGGCGAATTCCGCCGGGGAGAGCTGGGACGACTCGATGTGGACATGGGCATCGATGAGGCCCGGAACGAGATACTTTCCCTCAAGGTCGATAATCTCCTCGGCCTTCCTGGCCCCGAATCCCACGATGTAACCCCCGGCCACCGCCAGATCCCCTTGGCGGATTTCCCCTAAGATCACGTCCACGATGCGGGCACCCCGGAGGAGAAGGTCCGCGGGCTCGTCACCCTTTGCCGCCCCGAATAAACAATCCCCGATCACGCCACAAGGATACCGCCGCTACGGAGGCAATCATAGGGGAACCCGCCCTTGTTTTTTTCTCTTTGTCCCCGTTTTGGGCTATCGTTGTGATGAGGATGGCAGAGGCCAGGACAGCGGACGTGTTGGTGATCGGGGCCGGGATCGCGGGACTTTCCTGTGCCCTTCGTCTCGCCGAGGAAAGGCACCTCAGGATCATCGTGATCACTCGGGAGACCGATCCCGAGGAGGGGGCTACGCGATATGCCCAAGGGGGGATCGCCACGTTGGGGCCAGGGGATTCGACGGGGAAGTTCGTGGAGGACATCCTCCGGGCCGGTGCGGGGTTGTCGTTGCGACGGGCGGCGGAGATCGTGGCCAAAGAGGGCCCCGAGCTGGTGCAGCGGGTCCTCGTACAGGAGGCCGGTGTGCCATTCGATCGCACTCCAAAAGGGGAGTTGCATTACACCCGTGAAGGGGGGCACTCGGTTCCCCGGATCCTTCATGTGGGCGACCGCACCGGCGCCGCCATCTCCCAGGCCCTGCACGAGCTTTTGCGAGAACTTCCTAACGTAGAGCTCGTTACCGGGGCCACCGCGGTGGACCTGATAACCTTCCCCCACCATGCCCGCGACCCCCTCACCGTGTACGAGCCCATAACCTGTCACGGGGCTTATGTCCTGGAACAGGAGAAGGGAGAGGTGCGGCGGTACATCGCCGGGGCCACCGTCCTGGCCACGGGGGGCCTCGGTCGGATCTACCGCTACACCACCAACCCCCCGGGTGCCCGGGGGGACGGCCTCGCCATGGCCCACCGCGCCGGCGCCCGCGTGATCAACGCCGAATACATCCAGTTTCATCCCACCACTTTGGCCGTTCCCGAGGGCGAGAACTTCCTCATCTCCGAAGCCGTGAGGGGAGAAGGTGGGAAACTCCTCACCCCGGACGGTCGCCGGTTTATGCAGGAGTACGCCCCGGAATGGGGCGACCTCGCCCCCCGGGACATCGTGGCCCGGGCCATCCACCGGGAGATGACCTTGCACGGCTATCCCCACGTGCTTTTGGACGTTTCGGGGATAAAGGGCTTCCGGGACAGGTTTCCCACCATTTACCACAAATGTAGGGAATTGGGGATCGAGGTGCCCGAGGAACCGATCCCCGTGGTCCCCGCGGCCCATTACTCCTGCGGTGGGGTATGGACCGACGAGTGGGGCAGGACCACGGTGCGGAACCTGTACGCGGTCGGGGAGGTGGCCTGCACCGGGCTACATGGGGCCAACCGTCTGGCAAGTACCTCCCTCCTTGAGGGGCTCGTGTTCGGAAACCGTGCCGCCCGGGACATCGCCGCCCGAAGACCTCGGCCCATCGACCCCGAAGAGGTCCCACCGTGGGAGTACCCCACCGACGGCATTCCCGCCGACCCCGCCCTCATCCACCGGGATTGGCGCTCCGTTCAGTACACCATGTGGTACTATGTGGGCCTTTCCCGGGACGCGCGACGCCTGGCCCGGGCGATTCGGGATCTAAGGCACCTGTGGGAGGACATCGTGGACTTTTACCGCCGTGCCCGGTTGGACGATAAGCTCTTGGGCCTCCGCAACGGAGTCCAAGCCGCGCTCATCGTGGCCGAGGCGGCTTGGCGCAACCGCACCTCCCGGGGCGTACATTTCCGCGAGGATTTCCCCGGCTGATCATTCTGGAGGGCAAACGCTGTTTACCCGGCGGCAAGCCCAAGGGGCTGGCCGGGTTTATGCAACGAACCCTAATGCAGGGGCATAAAGCCTGATCACCCTCGGCCGAGCCGCCGCAACTTCACCGCGGTGCCGTAGACCAAGATCTCGGCGGCCCCGGCCATCGTCTGGGAGGTGGCGAACCGCACCCCGACCACGGCATCGGCCCCGAGCTCCTCCGCCTGGGAGATCATGCGCTGCACCGCTTCCTCCCGGGCTTTGGAGAGCATCTCGGTGTATTCCGTTATTTCCCCACCCACCACGTTCCTCAAGCCCGCGAGGACATCCCGGCCCAGGTGCCGTGCCCGCACGGTGTTTCCCCGCACGAGCCCCAGGATCTCTATGATCTCATATCCTGGGACCTCCTCGGTGGTAGTGATAAGGATCTCACACCTCCTTTCCCTGCCGTGACTTCTCGCGGACTAGCCCCGCGATCACCAGCACCAAACCCACCAGGGCCAAAGCGATGGCCACCTTCAGGAACAGAGGTATCCCCGGGAGCCCCAGGAGCAGCCGCACGGCCCAATAGACGCCGTATCCCACCACAACGGCCAGGGCCGAGACGAGGAGGACGTAGCCCAAGCGTAGAAGCATCGCTCCCCATTATAGCCGGCCGAGGGGAGGACGGTCGGCGACTATAATCGCCGTGTGAAGGTTCGCTACCGCATATACGTCTCCGGGATCGTCCAGGGGGTCGGTTTCCGGCCCTTCGTCTACCGCATCGCCGTGCGCCGGGGGCTGGCCGGCCATGTGCGGAACCTGGGGGACGCCGGGGTGGAGGTCGAGGTAGAGGGGCCCCAAGAAGCGCTGGAGGATTTCCTCCGGGCCCTGCGGGAGGAAGCCCCGCCCCTGGCCGAGATATCCGGGATCGCGGTGGAGGAAATCCCCCCGAACGGCGACTCACACTTCCGGATACTGAAGTCTGCCGAGAAGAAGGGGAGTGGAGGCACCATCCCCCCGGACATCGCCACCTGCGACCGGTGCCTCTCCGACATCGACGACCCGAAAAGCCGTTACCACGGCTACTGGGCCACGAGCGGTACCGAGTGCGGACCCCGGTTCACCGTGATCGAGTCCCTCCCCTACGACCGCCCCCGCACCTCCATGCGGGATTTCCCCATGTGTGAGGGCTGCCGCCGGGAGTACGAAGATCCCCTGGATCGCCGCTACCACGCCCAGACCACCGCTTGCCCCGCATGCGGCCCCAAACTTTCATACCTCGAGGGCGGGCGGGAGGCTACAGGAGATCCCATCGAGCTCGCCGCCGAGGCCCTGAAGGCCGGAAAGATCGTCGCCATCAAGGGGATCGGGGGAACGCACCTCGCTTGTGATGCCACCCGGGAGGAGGTCGTTTCGGAGCTCCGGAGGCGCCTGGGCCGGCCGGGACAGCCCTTCGCCCTCATGGCGCCGCTCCCTCTGGTGCGGGGGTTCGCCGAAGTTTCGCCGGAAGCCGAGAAACTCCTGCGCTCGCCCCGGCGCCCCATCGTGGTCCTGCCCAAGAAAGGCGGTAAGCTCGCCCCGTCCGTGGCCCCGGGGCTTCACACCGTCGGGTTCATGCTCCCCTACTCGGGCCTCCACCATCTCCTCTTTAGGAGGATCGATTTCCCGCTCGTCATGACCAGCGCCAACCTCCCCGGCCGGCCGATGCTCACCGAGAACGGGCGGATCCTTCGGGAGCTTGTTGGAGTGGCGGACGGATTCCTCCTGCACAACAGGAGGATCGTGGCGCGGTGCGACGACTCGGTGGTGCGGCTGGCGGCAGGGAAGCCCGTGTTCTTGCGCCGCTCCCGGGGGTGGGTCCCCGAGCCCATCCCCATCGACCTCGGGGAGGAACCCATGTTGGCCCTGGGAGCGGAGCTGAACGTTACCTTCACCCTCTACCACCGGGGGAAGGCCTTCCTCTCCCAACACATCGGGAACGTGGAGCACCTGGAGACCCTGGAATTTTTGCGGGGTGCGATCGCCCACCTTTTGAAGATAACGGGAGTCCAGATGCCGAAGATCCTCGTGTGCGACCTCCACCCCGCCTTTCCCACCGCGCACCTGGCGGAGGAACTCGGGGAGCGGGTGATCCGGGTACAGCACCACGTGGCCCATGTGGCCGGGCTCGCCGGGGAACACGGTTTACCTGAGCTCGTGGGGATCGCCGTCGACGGCTACGGCTACGGTACCGATGGGGCCGCCTGGGGCGGGGAGGT
>JAGGWU010000172.1 GCA_021163465.1 Candidatus Bipolaricaulota bacterium | reverse complement strand
GGGGAGTATGTGGCGGCGGTGGGGATCTTGGGCTGGGATGGGGTTCCGCGCCGGATCCCCGCTTCTGAGTGTGGTTTTGCGTATCGCTCCTCACGCCTAAAGCGCTTGGGGCTCCCGGTGCTTTGGGTCGAGCTTTCCTGCCCGGAGTCCAGGGTGGACCCATCGGAGGCGCTCCACGCCAGGCGCCACCAGCCCCTGGGGCTTCCCTCGGCCGGATGTGTGTTCCGCAATCCCCCCGATGCACCTCCCGCGGGGTGGCTCATCGAGCGCGCCGGTTTGAAGGGAAAGCGCGTGGGGGACGCGTTCGTCTCTCCCAAGCATGCCAACTTCATCTGCAACCTGGGTCGGGCCACGGCGGCCGAGGTCCTTGCCCTGATGGATCTGGTCCGGGAGCGGGTGCGGCGGGCGTTCGGGGTACTTCTCGAGCCCGAGCTCGAGATCGTCTGGGCGTAGAACCCCCTTTTGGCTTATCCTTTTCGCGATGTTCCGCCGGTTGGTATGCCTCTTGATCCTGGGTACAGTGGCCTTTTTGCTCACATGGGCGGCGGCGAGGTTCGGCGGATGGTTTCGAGTACATGATATTAGGGTTATTTTTGTCAACGGCAATGGTTCCGATCGCAAGGGATATGTGTCACCTGCCGATGTGAAAAACTTGACGGACATACGTGATGGCTATAACATCCTAAAGCTTGATCTGGATAGAGCGCGGTCGCTCCTGAAACGCCAGGACTGGATAAAAGACGCGTGGATCAAGATCTCCCTGTTTAAGGGAGTAGTGGAGATTTACGTCGAGGAGAGGAAGCCGGTGGGACGGGTAGAGGACAAGGGGGGTAAAGGATACCTGGTGGATGCGGAGGGGGTCATCTTGGGGGCAGCCACCGAGGGTAATCCAACCCTCAGAGGCCTTCCTTTCTCCCCTGAGGCCGGGAGGGTTCCCCGTTGGGCCGCGGAGCTTTTGGATCACTACCGGGACTTTTCCCGTTGCGTGGCGGTTTTCCCCATCATCGATGTAAGCGATCCCGGGTGTGTGATGCTCTTTCCTCAAAAAGAGGACTACCCGCTCGTGAAGTTGGGGGCACTGGATGACCTTTGGTCCTTTCTCCCCAAACTGGAGGAGCTCCTCTTGCGGGTCGATGTCTCCGGTTTCGCGACGATAGATTGCCGTCTGGGGGACGGCTGTGTACTAAAACCGCGTGTCGAGGGGGGGCGAGAGAGTGGCTAGGCGCCGGCGTCGGGGCAGGGAGAGGATCGTGGTGGGCCTGGATGTGGGGACCACCAAGGTGGCCTGTTTGGTAGCCAATGTGGTGGATTCGGAAATCGAGATCATCGGCATGGGCACCGCCCCATCCCGGGGATTGGACAAGGGTGTGGTGGTGGATATCGGCCGTACCATTCAGTCCATCCGCAAGGCGGTGGAAGAGGCCGAGAACATGGCCGACGTGAAGATCCGCTCGGTATACGTGGGCATCGCAGGTCAGCACATCCGTTCCATTAACACCACCGGCACCGTGGCCATCACCCACCCCGGGAGGGTGATCAAGCGGAGCGATATCCGCCGGGTGATCGATGCCGCCAAGGCGGTGCCGGTCCCGCCGGACATGCAGCTCATCCACGTCATCCCCCGCCAGTACAAGGTGGACGGTCAGGAAGGGATCACCGATCCCGAGGGGATGACGGGGACACGGCTGGAGGCCGACGTCCATCTTGTCCTGGGTTCCGTTACCGCGGTGCGGAACCTGGTGCGATGTATCAAGTACCTCCGGATCGAGGTGGAACAGATCGTGCTTCAACCCCTCGCCTCTTCCCTTGCGGTCCTTTCCTCGGCGGAGAAGGAGCTTGGGGTGGTGCTTTTGGATATCGGCGGGGGCACCACCGATATCTCCATCTATAAAGGGGGCGACATCTGGTTCTCCAAGGTGATCCCCGTGGCGGGGCAGCACATCACCAACGACATCACCGTGGGGCTCCAGACCCCCATCGAGGAGGCCGAAAGGATCAAGAAGGAGTACGGCACCTGTCTCGTGGACTCTGTGGACGACAACGAGAAGATCGAGATCGCCACCATCGGGGGCGACGGCACGAAGCTCGTCTCCCGGAAGCGCTTGGCCAAGATCATCGAGGCCCGGGTGGAGGAGATCCTGGATCTCGCCATGGAAGAGGTGGAGAACGCGGGCTACAAGGACATCGTTCCCGGCGGGCTTGTGATCACCGGGGGCACGGCCCTCTTGGACGGGATCGTGGAGTTCGCGCAGGCTCGCTATGGGCTTCCGGCCCGCCGTGGTCAGATCCCCCAGGGGATCCACGGCCTCCGGGATATCGTGGAGTCACCCATTTATGCCACCGCCATCGGCCTCCTCAAGTACGCGGTGGAGTTCAAGAAGCTCGAACCCCAGGAGAGCCGGGGCGGTTGGCTCAACACGGTGCTGGCGTGGCTCCGGTCGATACTTTGGGGGGGGTGAGGTCGAATGGACAATATCCAGCCGTTGGCTCCGGCGCGGATCGTGGTCATTGGCGTGGGCGGGGGCGGGGGGAACGCCGTTAACCGCATGATGCAGGCCGGGATCCAGGGGGTGGAGTTCGTGGCGGTGAACACCGATGCCCAGGTGCTCCAAACCGTCCAGGCCCACCGCCACCTCCAGATCGGCCGGGACCTCACCCGAGGGCTTGGGGCCGGGGGGAACCCCGAGATCGGCCGCAAGGCCGCCGAGGAGTCCCTGGACGAGATCATCGACCTCCTCCAGGGGTACGATATGGCCTTCATCACCGCGGGGATGGGCGGGGGCACCGGCACCGGGGCGAGCCCCGTCATCGCCCGGGCCGCCAGGGAATTGGGGATCCTCACCGTCTCCATCGTCACCCGGCCCTTCTCCTTCGAGGGGATCCCCCGGGCCAAGCGGGCCGAGGAGGGGATCAACCTTCTGAGCCAACACGTGGACGCCTTGATCACCGTTGCCAACGACAGACTCCTCAAGATCGCCCCGCCGGACATGCCCCTCACCCGGGCGTTCGAGCTGGCCGATGAGGTTCTGAAACAAGGCGTGCAGGGGATCACCGAGCTCATCACCGTGCCCGGGCTCATCAACCTGGATTTCGCCGATGTGGAAGCGGTATTGCGGGATGCTGGCACCGCCCTTATGGGGATCGGTGAGTCCGAGGGAGAGAACCGCACCCGGGACGCGGCCCGCAAGGCGGTTACCTCTCCGCTCCTCGATTGCTCCATGCGCGGCGCCAAGAAGGCCATCATCAACATCATGGGCGGGGACGACCTCACCTTGGAAGAGGTGAACGAGGCGGCCCAAGTGGTTCAAGAGGCCCTCACCGACAAGGCCGATATCTACGTGGGGGCGGTGATAAAGGACGGGATGAAGAAGGTCCGGGTCACGGTGGTGGCCACCGGGTTCTCCCCCACCCAAGAGCTCGAGGAGGGGATCGCGCGCCCAAGCGAGGAGGCGATCCTGGAGACGATCCGGCGGGAGCTTACCAGCGATAGCCTCGACGTCCCGGCCTTCATCCGCCGAAACGGCAAGGCCTGAATCCCTTCCCCTAGCGACCATCTTTTTGGGGGCCGCGGCCCCTGCGCGTTTTCGAAGCCGCCATCGGGTCCGTGTTTGTATGTGGGGGAACCACGTGGCCCGGCAAGGCCTGGGTGTTTGCTTGCGGCCTTTGGGGCGAGCCCCTATAATTAAAACGAACGTTCGTTAGAAAAGGGGGAGGACGTGAAGGACACCGAACAGCGCATCCTGGAGGCCGCGGGGAGGCTCTTCTCACAGCGGGGCTTCCACGCCACCGGAATGCGGGCCATCGCCCGGGCCGCCAAGGTCTCCCTGGGCACCATCTATCACCACTTCAAGAGCAAGGACGAACTCCTCCTGGCCCTGATCCAGCAGGAGGTGGATGAGCTCAAGTCCTTTTTGAACGAGCTTATATCGCAGCAGCTCCCCCCGGTGGAGATCATCCACCGCATGGTGGAACGGCACTTCCAGCGCCTCGGCGAGAAACAGCAGGTGATGCAGGTGGTGCAGCGGGAGTGGTTCGCCCCCTCCACCCAGCTCCATCGGAAGCTGAGGGCGCTCTTGGAGGAGGTCGCCGCCTCGGTGCGGGAGCTTATCCGACAGGGGGTCCGGGCCGGGGAGATCCGTCCCTGTAACCCCACGGTGGTCACCTATGCCATCCTGGGGGTGGTGATGGGGATCACCCCCCGGGCCCTGGAGGGGGACGCGGTGGCCCGTGAGATCCTGGAACATGGCCCCCGGGAGGTGGGCGAGCTTTTGGTGCGGTGGCTCATCCCGGAAGGAGGTAAACGATGAGGAAAACGGCAGTTTTGGCGCTCGCGTTGGCGATGTTCCCCTGGGTCATGGCCCTGGCCGGGCCCAAGGTGTTGATCGTGGATCAAACGGAGGGCTTTGTGGAGTCCATGCAGGTAGGCGTTCTGGCCCGGGTGCTCAGGCTCTCCCCATTAGGGGCCGAGATCACCGGGACGACCGAGATCCCCAAGGGCCCCCTTCCCCAAGGCCCGTTCCAGCTCGTGGTCATCGTACCACCGGCGGGGGAATGGGTTTGGGTCTGCACTCCGGGCCTCCCCGAAATGCTCGGCCCCGAGATGCAGGGCTTCCTGCAGCTGGTGAAGGGGGCCGTGGAGAAGGTGTTCCGCGGGGAGCGCACTGCCCGGGACCCGGCCGATGACCTCTACGCCCTGGGTTGGTCCGCCTACTTCCTCAGGATCGGCGTCCTGGGAGGGGTGAGCGGCCGATGATCAAACGCGCGGCCGGCTGGATCGCCCGCCATCCCATCTGGGTTTTGGTCGGGGTCGCCATCATCACCGCCTTCTTCGGTGCCTTCGCCCCTAGGATCGAGTTCCTCACCGACATGGAGAAGATGCTCCCCCAGGATAACCCGGTGGTGCGGCGCTTCGAGGAGACCAAGGACACGTTCGGCTCCCAGAGCATGGTCATGGTGGCCATGGCCGCTCCCGAGGGGGGCACGGTGTTCAACCTGGAGACGCTCAAGAAGCTCTACGCCATCACGGCTGAGTTCGAAAAACTCGAGGATGACAAACTCCTCGAGGACGTGATGTCGCCGGCCAACATGGACGTCGTCCAGGGAACGGCCACTGCGTTGGTGGTGGGGCCCATCCTCCCCCATCCCCCCGAAACGGAGGAGGACGTCGCCGTCTTCCGGGAGAAGGCCCTTTCCGAGCGGATGCTGAAGGGAACGTTCGTCCTGGAGGACGGCTCGGCCTTCGCCATGATCCTTAAAGTCCATCCCGAGGCCGAGAAAAGCCAGGCCAAGATCGACGAGCTCATGGAGCGGGTGAACGCGATCATCGCCCGCT
>JAGGWU010000004.1 GCA_021163465.1 Candidatus Bipolaricaulota bacterium | reverse complement strand
GTCGCAAAGGGAGCCGAATCCATCAGGCGCGCGTCCCTGTAAACCGCCACGTAGTAGGTCACCCAGGGCGGGTCGTCCACCAGGACCCGGGCGTGAGGGGAAAGGTTTTCCCGGCACCAGCGCAAAAGCTTTTCCGGTGGGTGGGTGAAGTCCGATGGCTCGTCGCGCCGGCCCGGCATGAGATGGGTGAACACGAACGTCTCCCGGGCGAAGCGAAATAATGTCGACAAAAGCCGCTTCATGTACGCCTCGGGATCGTCCCCGATGGGATAACCTAGGACGGAGATGAGGAACACCACGTCGAAGCTTCGGTCGGGGAAGGGGTCCGAGAGCACATCCCGCCGGACGAAGAAGTTCCCGAACCGCTCCGTCGCCCCTTTCACCATCGCTTTAGAGAGGTCCACCCCCAGATAGCCCTTGTAGGGAACGCCCCGCTCGTCGAGGAACCCCTTCAGGTACCCCAGGCCACAGCCCACGTCCAAGATGGTCTTTTCCTCCAGCTTTGCCAGGGATATGGCCTGGGAAAATATGTGTGTTTGGGTCTCGCGATCGGGGTATTCGAGGATGTCCATATCGTCCCCGGCCAATAGGCGGGCCCGGGCATCGAAGAAGGCGGCATAAGCCTCTTGATTCGGGAACCGTCGTGGCTTCACCGAGGCCATCCGGCGCCGGAGGAATTTGGGCAACCTGAACATGTTCATCTTTCGCATATACACAGCCTCATTGGCGCCGTCAAGCCGTAGTGCCTGAGCTCAAGGCCTAGGCTTGCACATTGTGTTGGGGTGAGGTCAATGCCAGCGTGATTGTGTCTAAAAGAGAGGGATCCGGTGGCTGGATTGTCGGCAGGTTGCCCTTATACTGAGTTATGGGAGGTGATGCCGTGAAAGGCGCTGACGGTCATGTGCATGTTCGGGATGTCCTTTTGTGTTCTCGCCCAATCACCTGCACCCACAGATGCGGCTACAGCGACCGAGGAGAAAACCCCTCCCTCCGTGGTGTACTACGACCAGCGGGACGGAGGGGCCATCGGGTGGGACGGCTTCGAGGGGCAGGTTCCCGCGGATGAAAAGGTGGTAGAGGAGGCGGAGATTGCTTGGGGTATCCATTTTTCGGATTGGGCCAATGTGAAGACGCAGAATGAAGCAGGCTGTACGGTCAAGCCGAAGGCCGGAACCTTGAAGATCAGGGCGTACATGGTGCCAAAGGAGTCTTGGGGCAAGTTGCGGGACCTTTTCACGCGGATGTACATTCATTTTCATCCCTAGGGCGTTTCGGGCCGTCGCGAGGGACAATTGCCGACCGTGGGCGTCAAAGTTGGGCAATGTCCGCCCCGAGTCCCGGCTCGGCGGCCCCATTGCACTCGGCACGCGTTTCGGGGCAAGAGAGATGGAAACGAGGTTCGGCCGGCAAACGATACTCCCCAGGTGGGAAAACAGGGCCAGCGAAGGCTTAATGAGGCCAAAGTCTTGGTGATGGGTTGTGGGGCGTTGGGTTTCCACACTGCCACGGCGCTTTTGCGGGCCGGCGTGCGCAAGCTCCTCCTTGTGGATCGGGATATCTTGGAGCTACATAACCTGCATCGTGTAGCCGTTTACACCGAGGCCGAAGCCTTAGCGGAAAGGTTGCAGGCCATTGATTCAAATGCGGAGATAGAGGTGCACGTCATCCACTTCGGCCCACGGGAGGCGGAAACGCTCGTCCCTAAAGCCGATCTCGTGGTTGATGGATCGGACAATGCTGGCCGTACGATTACTGGCGACCGGGGAGATCCCCCTGGAGAGGCTTTACCAGTTCGACCTAAACGGCGCCTGGCAGCCCTGGGTAAGGTGCGGCGAGGCGACGGCGTCCTCTTCTTCGACGTGGAAGGCATCTCCTTTACCGTGTTCCCCGATGGACGCGCCATCGTAAAGGGGACAAAGGACCCTACCAGAGCTCAAGCCCTCTACGACCAATTCATCTCCCGCTAGTCGGCTTCATCCGGCGGGGGCCTGCGTGTCGCGATGCCCCTTCGTATCGCTCGCAGCAGGGCGTCGGGACGTCTTGTGCCGAGGAGTACCCGCTTCGCGGCGGTCTTCCCCCACGAGGATTCCAACTCGATCAGGACCCCATTCTGGCCGCTTATGGTGTAAGCGATTTCCTGTTTTCCCACTCGGATCCCCCAGCCACCGTATTCCCAAATCGGCCGATACGTGACGGCTTTTGCCTCGTGAACCCGATCGAAGGGGATCACGCGGGGCGCGAGGTGGAACGGGGTGAAGCGTATGTAGATCCCGTCTCCCCGCACCTCGACAATGAGCCTCACGGAGAGGAAAAAAACCGGGAGGATGACACCGAACAGTATCCAAAAGGCTATCGCCAAGGTATTTGATGCGGGGTTGTTCCCCACGGGTCGACCTTGGAGCACTTGGACCACAAATACGTACCACTGGAATCCCGATATCCCCATTACCAAGGCCCAGATCCACGGTTGTCGCACGTGCTGGACCTCCCGATAGAGGAACTCGTTCCCCCTCATGACCCTCCAAGAACGCGCATATGGCCTATTACCAAGTGGAGCAAGGAAGCGGAGTAACAAAGTATGATATCTCAATCGCCATTGCGTGTGGCATCCTCGCTGCTCTCCCCGCGCTGGTGCCCTTTTCGGCGGAGGCGGATCCAGGTGCGCTGGCCCCGCTGCGCCTCGAACTCCACCGGCTCGTGAAACTTCCGTGCCTCTCCCAGTTCCCACACGTAAAGCTTCTCCCCCCGGGCGTATTCCTTCAGGAACCGCTCGTCGGCCAGGTGCCTGTCGGGATGTTCCCGAAGCTCCTCCAGGGTATAGGGGCCTTTGCTTCCCAGGATCTCCACCGTGCCGATCACCTTGTCCCCGCTTACCACCCCTACCTTTCCCCGCACCTCAGTGGGGTAGCGGCGGACCTCCCAACGCTTCTTCCCCTCCACGATGTAGGTGGCATAGGGCTCCCGTACCCTGAAGCCCCGTTCGGGAACCTCATCGGCCCGGAACAGGGTCCCGTAGCCCACCATGTAGACGGCGTCGGGCTCCAGGGCCTCCAGGATCTCCCGGCGGTGGGTGACGAGCACGAGGGTGATCCCCTTCTCCCGGGAAAGCTGCGACATCCGCCGCGCCACCCGCCGGGCGGTGGCGGGGTCCAGGTGGGCCCCGAACTCGTCGATGAGGATAAGGTTCGGCCGGTGCGCCAGGACCCAGGCGATCTTGGCCCGCTCCTTCTGCCCGGTGGATAGCTCCCGGAACCTGGCCCGGTAGAGTACCGCGTCGGAGATCCCGGCGTAGTTCAGGATCTCGATGGCCAACGCTTCGTCCCCACAGATCCGATACAGGACCTCGATCACGGCGGCGTCGCCGAAATCCGGCTCCACTTCCCCGGGGATGAGGAGCTGGACCCGGGCGTTGGCGGGGAGCTCCCACTCGCCCGCATCCGGGCGGTACAGGGGGTCGTCGCACCTGGTGAGCAACCCCCAGATGATGCGCAAAAGCGTCGTCTTCCCGCTCCCCGAGGCCCCCACGATGGCGGTGATCTTCCCGGGTTCGATCTCGATCTCCCCGTTCTTGATCACGTACCGCTGGATCATCCGCTCCCGGACCCCGAAGGCCTCCAGGGCTTCCCGCACCGGCTCGGAGAGGTCCTCCAACGTCAGCTCGTTGGAATAGGACTTGAAGAGCTTCCGCAAGCGGATGGGACACGACAGGGGCTCCACGGGCTCAAACCGCGGCCGGTAGAGCTTCCCCCGGTGATCCCTGGCCACGGGATCCCGCGCGAGGAAATCCTCGATGGCCTTTCGGGCCCGATCGCTCAGAGGTAGGTAAAGCACCGGACGGCCGGATCCGGTGTCCCAGAGGTAGACGAACCCCGCCTTCTCCATGAAGGGGTTGTACCGGGCCATCATCGCGATGGTCTCCAGGGCCTCCTTGGGGCGACGCATATCCGGCACCCACCGCTCCCGCATCCAGTCCACCAACGCCCGGATCGCCAATTGCCCCAGGCCGTCCACGCGGTAATCTGGGTGGACCACTACTCGGGCGAGCCGCGCCACCGGCGACCGCGCCCCCTTCAGTGCCTCGCCCTGAAGCTCCCACCACTCGCCCGCGCCCTCGCCTCCCCTGGGGGCGAAAGGGTGGGCGAACCACTCCCCGGGGAACACCCGCCTGCGGATGTCCCGTTCGATGGTCCCATCGGGGAGGCGGCGGTTCATGGCGGGGATGGGCGGATCCACGCGCACATACCCGACGTACTGGGGCTCGTACGGCTCCCGCTCCAGGAGCTCCAATACCAGGAACCGGGAGGCCCGGGTGGCGCTCTTCAAGTCGTGGAAGCGCATGGGCGCGCCGCATTTGGGGCAATGGGGCCGGGCGTTGGCCTCCTCGTAGCGATCGCATGCCTCGCAGTGCCACCAGGCCAGTAGCTCCTCGTTGGAGGCGTAGTGGTATTGCTCCAGCTCCACGATGGCCTCGTAGTCCCGCTCGTAGCGGGCCTCCCGGGCGAGAACCCGGTAGGAGTAAAGCGTCTCCCCGGAAACGGGGGACGTCCGCTCCGCGGCGTATTCCCGCGCGAAAAGGGGCCAGATGGGGACCTCCCCGTTGAGCCGGTAGTCGTCGAAGCCGATCTCCGTCTCCCGGGAGAGTCGGAGCTCGTACTCGGCCCCCACCTCGAGCCACTGGGCCACGGTGCCCGTCATGGGCAACCGGTACTCTCTCCCGTCCCCGCTCCGTACATGGGCGAACCCCAGGTACCGGTACGTGGGACGTCTCAGCTCCACCCGGATTAGCTCGACCTCCATACCGCCTCCCTCGTGGGGATTATCGCTCCGTTTCCGGTAAGATTTCACAGGTGTTTGCAATGGGACTTGGGGAGGTTTTGTTGAAGCTGGTGGTGGCAGCGACCCTCGGGGGCCTGATCGGGTTCGAGCGAGAGACCCACGGCCGCCCGGCGGGCCTCAGGACCAACATCCTGGTGTGTGTGGGGGCAGCGTTGGTAATGGTGGTGGCCAAGACCGCGAGCTCCGGAGTGGTGGACCCCGGGCGGGCCATGGCCGGTGTGGTGACGGGGATCGGGTTCCTGGGGGCCGGGGCGATCATCAAGATGGGGAACATCGTCCGGGGCCTCACCACCGCGGCCTGCATTTGGCTCGTGGCCGCGCTGGGGATCGCCGTGGGACAGGGACTTTTCGTCCTCGCGGCCATCACCACCGGAATAGCCCTGTTCGTGCTCGTGGTGGTGGACAAGCTCGGCCGGGCCATCCCCGCCGTGACTTACCACACCGTGACGGTGGTGTCCGAAGCCCCGGATTTCACCGAGCTGTCCGCGGTCTGCCGCGAGCGGATCGAGGAGAAGGGCGTCCGGGTGCTGGCGGCGGAGGTAAAAGGGGACGCGGAGGGGAGGACGGAGCTCATCTACCACGTGCGGGCCAAGGGCGAGCCGGGCGTGGAACGGTTGGTGAAGGACCTCCTCGCCCTCCCCCACGTGCGCTCCGCCTCCTGGGAGAACTTCCGCGGTTGACTCAATCGCGGAGGGATTTCGGCCCGAAGCCCTGGGGAAGGAGTTCGCTGAGCTTAGCCCTCCGCACTTCCCTTCCCTGGGCGTCGGCCATGATAACGAGGAGGTCCGGGGCAAACTCATAAAGCACCTGCCGACAGGCGCCGCAGGGAGCGCAAGGGACTTTACCGCAGGCGATGGCGATGGCTTCGAACTCCCGAGCTCCTTCCGATATGGCCTTAAACAGGGCCACCCGCTCGGCGCAGACCGTGAGTCCGTAGGAGGCGTTTTCCACGTTGCAGCCGGTAAAGACCCTGCCATCCCGTGAAAGGAGTGCTGCCCCCACTTTGAACCCCGAGTACGGCGCGTACGCCCTCTCCCTCTCTTCGACAGCCTCATCGATCAGCTCCTTTTCCCGCAGCATCGCAAGCCAAATGATAACGCTTCTTGTCGAACGCGGCCTTTTGCTTCCGGACAGGGATCAAAGGCAGCCCCCGCTTTGAGTGAGAGGAATCCCTTCGGGACACGAGGATATGGTCCAGGACTTGGATCCCCAGATCCTCCTTGCCTCGGCGAGCCAGCGAGTGGCCTCCAGATCCTGGGGTGTAGGCTCGAGGAGCCCAGGGGATGGTTATGGACCGGGATCACCTCCACGGCTCTCTCGGCGATGGCGTCGGCGAACACCTCCCGCGGGTATATCGAGGAGGTCGACGGTCACCATCCGGGGTCGGATCACTCCCCCTCGGTGGCCAGGAGCCACTCCTCCGGATCGCAGTAGCTTGTGTTGAGGTAAAGCCAGGCAGCACGCAGGCGGCCAATCGGGGCAGGGTGCAGATGTGCGGGCTTTTGGGGTGGGAGTGGCAGGGCAAGGTGTCTTGGCCAGCAGCATGGGCGATGCGGGTCACCCGGAGGTAGCGGCTCCCTGCGGTCGTTTTCGGCTCCGCTTGTGTTCCTTAGCCTGTGCCGTACCGCATCTTCGCCCATGGCAAAATAAAGGGGCAACGCGGGCTGCCCCTGGGATTTATCACTACAAGCGGGCTCTTGCGGGTACCCATTGTTCCACCTTCATCTGCAGAG
Source organism: Candidatus Bipolaricaulota bacterium (assembly GCA_021163465.1). GTDB lineage: Bacteria > Bipolaricaulota > Bipolaricaulia > Bipolaricaulales > Bipolaricaulaceae > UBA3571. The sequence goes on along the minus strand of JAGGWU010000004.1, from coordinate 1,914 downwards.
GCCGTGAGGCTGAACTTCAGAGATGAGCAACTGTGTTGCGGATCAAGGGGAAACAGGGTGTAGCGCCATGGCCCTCCATCTCTAACGATGGCGTTCAGGATCACAGGGAGCCTCCTCACGCAGGCCACCAATGCCACCTTCACCGGCCTTCCCGGGGGTACTAGATTATGTACGGGAGGTGAGAGGATGAGGAAGGCAAAGGAGCAACGGAATCCCGATTGGCTGGATCGGATCCTGATCCAAGAAGGCTAACGGGTTTTACCGCCGGAGCCTCCGGCTCACCATGGGGGAGCTGAAGCTCTCGGTCCCCTGGGTCCGCTACGGCCACACATTCCGTCCCTCCATCCTCCCCCTCCCTGGAAGCGGGTCGATCGCGACTACGAGGAGTATTGTGCGCCATGCTCGCCAACGGCTACTCCCGGGCCATAGGTGCGGGCCCTCAAGTCCCTGGGCCTCCCGTTATCCCAGGAGGCCCTCCAGGACGCCCTCTCCCTCATCCAGGAGAAGCTCTCCTTCTACAGGACCCAGCCCCTCAAAGGCGATTGGTTCTGTGTGCTCATCGATGGGTACCGGGCCAAGCTGCGCACCGATGACGGCAAACTCAAGGAGATCACCCTGTTTGTGGCGGTGGGGATCGATCTTGATGGGATCAAGGAGATCCTGGGGGCCCTGTTAAAAACATCCGTCCACGATGAGGTTGTGGAACTAAGCGAAGCTCTGAGGCCACCTCCTCAAACTACCTAAGCCTTTCTTTGTGAAGAAATAGCGGTCGAAGTCCTTGATCCTCCGTTTGAGGAACTCCCCGAAGAAACCCTCGAGCACCGACCGCTCCCCTCCCCGAACTACCTTCCAGGTGATCTTCCCCTCCACTTGCCAAAAGGAGAAGGCCGCCCACAACCAACCTCCATCGGTGATCACAAGCTTCGGCCACTGCCCGTATGTCCCCACCAGATGCTCCAAGAAGGCGTTGGTGTTGCCTTCGTCCCTCACAAAGAAAGGCTCAAGGTAAACCACCTTCAGGGTGCGGGGATCCAGGGCCACATAAATCCAAGCCCCCTTTCCCCCCACCTTCACCCAGGTCTCGTCCACCACAATAACCGGTGGGAGGAAGCCTTGGTGGAATTTGATCCCCGCCATAATCCCCTTGGCCTTGAGAAGGTGCCCAGTTTCCTGAAACTCAGCCGGGGTTCTCCTCTCATGGTCCTTCGCCACAGGAAGTTTGCCCAAAAGGAGAACCCCATTTTTTAACAAGGCACCGCAAGGGGTTCCCATTTCATGTCCCGAGCTCAGTACGGGAAATGGGGGTTTCGGTGACAGCTCTTCCCGGGTAAGCTCCAGACGATGCGAATCCCCATTGAAGAGCTTATGCGGAAGCACCCCTTCGTGGGGGAGATCCTGAGGCGTCTCACCGCCGCCGGTTATGAGGCCGTGATCGTGGGCGGCGCGGTACGGGACGCGGTCCGGGCTGTGCTGGCGGGGGAGCCTTTCGTGCCCAAGGACGTGGACATCGCTACCTCGGCTCCACCCCAGGAGATAAAACGCATCTTCCGGGACCGGCCGGTCTTGACGGTGGGGGAGGCGTTCGGGGTGGTGATTGTGGTGGCCCCAGATGGCCACCGGTACGAAGTGGCCACCTTCCGAACCGAGCGGGGCTACTCCGACGGCCGCCGCCCCGATGTGGTAACCTGGACCGCTTTGGAGGAGGACCTGAAGCGCCGGGACTTCACCGTGAACGGGCTCGCGGCCCGCCCGGACGGCGAAGTGATCGACGTGGTAGGAGGGATCGCCGATATCCGGGCACGGATCATCCGCACCATCGGTGACCCTGCGGTCCGCTTCTCCGAGGACTACCTCCGGATGCTGCGCGCAGTGCGGTTCGCGTGCAAATTGGGTTTTTCCATCGAGGGGGAAACC
>JAGGWU010000065.1 GCA_021163465.1 Candidatus Bipolaricaulota bacterium | reverse complement strand
CTCCCCCCGCAAGCCTCACCCCCTGAGCGAGGAGGGAAGAGACCAAAGTGGGTTCCCCTTCCCGGCCGGCGCCGGAGTGGACCGCCAGCCCGGCAGGCTTCTCCACCACAACGATCTCCTCGTCCTCGTAAATAACGGGGATCCTCGGCCCCTTCTTGGGGATCGGTTGGGCGGGCATCGATACGTGGATCGACATCCCCTCCTTCGGCCGGAAGGAAGGCGGGACCGCTTCTCCTCCGACCGTTACCAAGCCTCCGCGGATGAGCCTTTGCACCTTGGCCCGGGGTATACCCAGCCGGACCGCGAGCCAGCGGTCCAACCGCTCGCCCGCCTTGCCGTCGAAGCGCAAGGTTTTTTCGATTCCCTTGGGTTCTTTTGTGGCCATCCCCCGAGCAAGTATAATGCCCCGGCTAGGATGATACGGGAAAAAATAGACAACTTGCTGAGAGAGGCCCTGAGGCCCCTCGGTTACGAGCTTTATCACTGGGAGCTCAAATGGCAGGGACGCAAGCGTGTGCTGTTGGTGTACATCGACCGTCCCGGGGGGGTGACGCTGAACGACTGTGTCCGCGCCTCCAGGGCGATAGACGAGCTTTTGGAGTCCGAGGATCCCATCCCCGGGCCCTATCTTTTGGAGGTCTCCTCCCCGGGAGTGGAGCGGGGCCTGTGGGAGAAATGGCATTATGAGCGGGCCCTGGGGAAGACGATAAAGGTCGACCTCGCCGAGCCCATCGGGGGCAAAAAGAGGCTACGGGCGCGGCTTCAGCGGGTCGTGGATGATGCGGTGGAGCTGGAGGTGGGGGGGGAACGCATCTCGGTGCCCTTGGGGAACATCCTCAGGGCCCATGTGGTCTACGTTCCGGAGGAGAGATGAACGTCGATTTCCTGGAAGCATTGGAAGAGATGGCCCGGGAACGGGGGATCGAGCGGGAGGTGGCTTACGCCGCTATGGAGAAGGGATTGGCGGCGGCCTACGTGGCGGAATTCGGGGGAGAACCCCCCGAGGTGAGGATCGATCGCAAGTCCGGGGAGATCTATATCAACGGCGAAAAGTTCGATATCTCCCGGTTCGGTCGCATCGCCATGCGCCGGGCCCAGGAAGTGTTCCGCCAGGAGGTCCTGCGCCACCGCCGGCAGGTCCTTTACGACATGTACGCCTCCCGGATCGGCGAGATCGTCACCGGTACCGTTCACCGCTTCGAGGGGAGGAACGTTTGGATCAACTTGGGGGAAGCGGAGGCCTTGCTTCCCGAGAAGGAGCGGATCCCCGGGGAACGGTATATCATGGGCCGTAGAATCCGCGCTTACCTTTATCGGGTGGAGAAAACCCAAGGGGACCCGAAGATTTACGTTTCCCGTGCCCATCCGGAGTTCGTGGTAAAGCTATTGGAGCTTGAGGTGCCGGAGCTGGAGCAGGGGCTTTTGGAGGTGGTGCGGGTGGCCCGGGAGCCGGGGGTGAGGACCAAGCTCCTCGTGCGGGCCTTGGATCCCAGGATCGATCCCGTGGGGACCTGCATCGGGGCCGGTGGGGTCCGGATCCGCATGGTCACCCGGGAGCTCTCCGGGGAAAAGGTGGACATCATCCGCTTCAGCGAGGACCCGCGGGAGATCATCAAGGGGGCCCTCTCCCCCGCCAGCGTGTACGGGGTGGAGCTCAACGAAACGGAACGTAAGGCCATCGTGAGGGTTCCCGAGAAGGACCTGCCACAAGCCATCGGAAAGGACGGCCACAACGTGAAGCTCGCGGCGCAGATTTCCGGTTATGACCTCGAGATCCAGCCCGCCTGAACCGCATCCCGCCGGTGGCCTCCTAGCCCGCGTTCTCTCCTGGATAAGTGATCTCCTGCTCCGGCGGACGGAGCTCGTGCTTCTGTGTGCGGCGGCTTTGGCCCTGCTGGCCCTCCAATACATCCGGTACCTTCCCCTCAAAAGCTCCGTTTTTGACCTCCTCCCTCCCGATGACCCACTGGTGGCTACATATAAGGAGGTGGAAGAAATCCTCACCCCAACGGACTTCGCCGCCGTGCTCCTCACCCTCGAGGACCCTCCGGCCTCTTTGGCGGAGCGGGAACGCATCCTGATCGAAGCTGCGACGCGCCTGGAAAGGGAGCTGGACGACCCGGAGATAAGGGCGGTGAGTTTCCGCATCGGGGAGGGAATCGAGGTCCCCCCCGAGCTCCTCCTTTTTTACCAGTTGGACCCGGAAACCCTCTCGCGGTTGCGTGAGATCGCGCGGGAGGTACTTTCCATCTTTCCCCCCCTCCAGGCTCCGCGGGGTAGGGCCCTCGGGGAAGCGTTGCCGCAAGCGGCCCTCGCGGATCTGTCCCGAGTGGGAAAGATCGATCCGGGCAAACTCCGGGCGGTCTTAGGGAAGGCCCAAAGGGAGGTCGAGGCCGCCCGGGAGCTCGTATCCCGCATGGGAGAGATTCCCCGGCTGGAGGCACTCCTCCACGAGGCCGCGGTGATCATAACGGAGCTCCTTTCCCGGCCTCCCCCTGAGGCCCAGCCCCTCTTTTCCCCCGATCGCACGCGGCTATTGGTCCAGATATGGCCGCGGAGGCCCTCCTATACCGGGGTCGTTTATTGCCGAAAAATCACGCGGACCATTTCCGCCGCGGTGCGCCGGGCGGGGTTGGGTGAGCTGGGGGTG
>JAGGWU010000032.1 GCA_021163465.1 Candidatus Bipolaricaulota bacterium | reverse complement strand
GGGAGCTCATAAAACAACACCCTCTGATCGGGGCCGATCTCATAAGCGGTCTGGAGGTTTATAAGGATTGTGTTGATATCGTAAAATATGAACACGAGCGCTGGGACGGCAGCGGATATCCTGAAGGGCTGAAAGGTGAGGAGATCCCCTTGGGCGCGAGGATCGTCGCGGTGGCCGATGTATACGACGCGTTGCGAAGCGATAGACCTTATCGCCCCGCCCTTTCCTTGGACCAAGCCATTGAAGAATTAAAGCAAATGCGGGGAAGGGAACTCGATCCCAAGTTAGTCGATATACTCTTTGAAATTTTACAAGAAGAATGCTCTAAGGAAAAGGAGAAGGTATCGAGCTCGTGAAGGCTGTTCCGTCATGTTTTTGCTCTGGTTCTTTATCGCGGGGGTAGTAATTGGCCTGCTGCGCAAGGGGCGTATATATCGGTTGGAACGCCTCCACTTGCGTGGCCCCTGGCTTGTTGCGGTAGCACTCATTATACAATTGCTTATTTTCCCATGGGGAGAAAGGGATCCCCTCATAAAAGTTGGGACCGGTTACCTACATCTTGTTTCCTACGTACCTTTACTCATATTTGTTTGTCTCAATCGTCGATATCGGGAGCTCTCCCTCATCGGAATCGGGATCCTGTGCAATTTGATCGTCATCGCCGCCAATGGTGGATACATGCCGGTTTCCGAATTCGCCCTGCGTCAAGCCGGGCGCGATGATTTGGCCGCGTTCTTGAGACAGGCCCGGACCTCCGGAAACGTGATCTTAATGACCCCGGATACCAAGTTGAACTTTTTGGGGGACGTTCTCTTCCTGCCCCCCTGGGTTCCCTTTTCAACCGCTTTTTCCATCGGCGACCTCCTTCTAGGAATGGGTTTGCTGGCTTTCCTTGTGGCCAAGGAGAACGGTGCTGTTCGAAGAAAAGATGGGGGTTCTAGAGAATTTTACCTTGCGTTGTTGGAAAAGCTGGCGCAGGCCGAGACGGTATCCCAGATCGCCCAGATAGCATTGCGCCATGCGGTGAACCTTCTTCCCCACGCCGAGGCAGGCTCCTTTCTGTTTTGGGATGAAGGGGAGGGTGTTTACAAATACGTGGCCGCCGAGGGGTGGAACCTGGAGGAACTCAAAGAAATTTGTTTTAAACCCGACGAACTCTTGCCAACCAAGTTAGGTAAATCCGAAGAGATTTGCATCATAAAAGATCCCTGGGCGCTCTTCCAGAGGTACGCTCCCCATATGTTAGACAAATTTAAAGAGCCGCGCCGTTTGCCCACGGTTTTCGTCTCCGTTCCTATCCGGTATCGAGATATGGTTGTTGGGTATTTCAACATCGATGGGAAAAGGCCGAACGCGTTCACGCCTCAGGACCTTCGGGTCTTACAGGAATTCCAAAGGACAATAGAGCTTGCCCTTAGCCTCCATTTGAATCATAGGGAACTGCAGGAGAACGAGCAGCGTCTCCGGGTCCTTTTCGACAACGCCCCGGATGCGATTTACATAATAGACTATCAGGGAAACATACTCGATTGTAACAAAGCGGCCACGGAACAGACGGGCTACACGAAGGAGGAACTTCTGAGGATGAACATCGCTCGAGATCTCGCGGTGGACCCGCCTTTTGCGGAGTCTATAAAGGAGAAATTGGAGCGGGGCGAACGCGTGGTATTCGAGGAGAAAAAGCGGCGAAAGGGCGGGGACATATTCTACACGGAGGTGGCTGTATCCCCCCTTATGTACCACGGCCGCCGGGTGGCCCTTTCCGTTAACCGCGATATCACCTGGCGCAAGAAGTATGAGGACAAGATTTACCAGTTGTGGAGGCTTTCCAGAGATCTCTTGAGCAATCACAACGAGGAGGAGATCGTGCGAAAGGCGGTGCATTTTTGCACCGAGCTCTTCGAGACACCTTGCTGTGGGATTTACCTCTTCCGCAATGGCGCGTATCGGTTAACCGCGAGCCACCGTTCCCCAGGGCTTTCCCTCCGCTTGCCCGAGAGCATTTCCTCGGTGACCGAGCTCGCAATCGATGGGGCTCCAAGGAGTCACATGATCATCACCCCGATAGGCTTCGCCGAAAGGCGCTCAGGGGCCCTCGTGGTCGTTACTCAAGGGGAGGCTTCCGAGTACCAAAGGAGGCTCGCTGAACTGCTCGCATTGCAGGTAGCCACCGCCCTCCGGACCGCTGGGTACACACAACGGTTGAAGGAATTCGCCGACCGCCTGGAGAAACTCCACCATGCCGCTATGAGATTCCATCAACTCACGGACGAGAAGGAGATGTGCGCCGTGGCCCTGGAATTGTTGGAGAAGCTTATGGGGTTCCATTATTGTTCCATTGATCTTGTTGAGGGGGAGTATCTCGTTCCCATCTGCTATTTAAGCAAAATCCCCTCTATCACACCCCGGCGCTTCCGGATCGACGAGGGGATCTCCGGCCTTACCTTCCGCGAGGGGCGCACCTTTTGGGGAGATGACGTCCGCAAGGTCCCGGAAGCCAAGCCGGTGAACCCGGATATCCGTTCCTACATCAGCGTCCCCATTGGGGAGTATGGCGTAATCCAGATCGTCTCCAAAGAAGTGGGCGCCTTTTCCATGGAGGACGTGAGGCTGGTGGAGATCTTGGCCCAGCAGATGTACGAGGGGATCAAGCGGGCCCGTTTGGAGAGGGAAATCCGGGAACAGGCGGTCAAAGACCCGCTCACGGGCCTTTACAACAGGCGTTATTTTGACCTCTTTGTGGAATTGCACCGACGGAAGTCGGGGGACGAGGCCCTCAGCCTCGCCATTCTGGACATGGACGGTTTCAAGGCCGTGAACGATCGGTTCGGCCATACGGTGGGGGATGAGGTGCTCGTGGCTGTGGCCAATCTGTTGAAGGAAAACGTGCGTTCCGAGGACGTGATCATCCGCTGGGGCGGGGACGAGTTCCTGATCCTGATGCCCAAAACGTCCATTGAAGAGGCCCGGAAGGCGGTGGAGCGGTTGAGAAAGGTGGTGGCGTCTTGGACCCACCCTCGCCATCCGGAAGTAAGGCTTTCCTTTACGGCTGGGATCGCTGCGTGGATCCCCTCCAAAGGCGGGGTGGATGAGGCGTTGCGGGCGGCGGATGAGGAGCTCTACGTCCAGAGGGGGCGCCGTGAGCGGAACCCTCCCTTGCAGTCCCGGGATGAGGGGAGAGAATAGGGAGCTATGCTAATAGGGATCGTATCAGATACCCACGACCATATGGACCGGTTGCGGGCGGCGCTCAAGCGGTTTTCGGAGGCCGGGGTCGATCTGGTGCTCCATGCGGGGGATTTCGTGTCCCCCTTCATGGTGGTTCCGTTTCAAGAGGCGGGGCTCCGGGTGATAGGGGTCTTTGGAAACAACGATGGCGACAAGCTTTTCCTCCGGGAGAGGTTCGAGGGGGTTGGCGATCTGAACTTCGGTCCCTTCGAGGTGGAACTCGGGGGCAGGCGGATCGTGCTGATGCACGAGCCCCGAGCCTTGGAAGCCCTCGTTTCTTCGGGCAAATACGACCTCATCGTCTACGGCCACACCCACCAGGTAGACGTGCGCCAGGGGCCAGGAGCTCTTCCCTCAGGATCCCGAGAACCCCGTGC
>JAGGWU010000019.1 GCA_021163465.1 Candidatus Bipolaricaulota bacterium | reverse complement strand
GGCTAGTGATCTCCAAATGCACCGCCTTCACCTGCCGACACCGTCCCCCGCGAGACCACGATCACCCTCCCGATGGGGAACCTCGCCTTAAGCGATGAGATCAGCCTGGCGAAGCTTTTAACGTCAGAGGTGGCCCCGGGGAACACCTCGTGGGCGATGGGCGTCCCTCCTTTGGTCATCGCCACCGCCACGTGGTGTCAAAGAACAGTCCAGCGCCCGGTAGAAGTGGTGCAGCTCTAGCCCCACAAAAGAGGGTTCCTCCACTTCCTCGATCCAGTGGGACACCCCAGCTTGGAACGCAACTTACGAACATCAAAACTAAGAACTTTCTCCCTATCGCTTTCCCCCGAGCGGGATGAGCGGATCTACCAAGCGGTCAGGTTGTACAGCTACACCCTGAAGCAGGTGGCGGAAGCGGTGGGGCTCAGCTATTCCACGATGAGCGTGATAGCCGAAAAGATAGCGGGGGGTCAAGAAAAAAAGAAAAATAAAGACCTGACCCGTCCCATTTGACACTTTGCCCCTGATATAATAATTTTGTGGAGCGGGTGCGATCGGAAGGAGGGTTTATGAAAGGAGGGTTTATGAAACGCTGGTTGGTAATCGCTACCGGAGCGCTCCTTTTGATATCCTTCGGAGCTTTCACTCAGGGAGACGAACTTCTCCAGAAAGCCCTTCAGGAAGGTAAGGTGGTTTTTTACGCTAATATCACCGCCGTCGAGCCCATCATGGAGGCGTTCCACGACAAGTACGGTGTGATAGCGGAGTATACTCGCATCTCTACCGCCAAGTACCTCCCCACCGTACTCACCGAGTTCGGAGCGGGCAAGCTCCTTGCAGACGTGCTCCAGGCTCCCGTACCCATACTAGAGATCCTGAAGAAGCAGGGAGTGCTGGCGCCGTATACCTCCCCGGTAGCAGGCGCCTACCCCGAGTGGACCATGGATCCCGACGGTATCATCCAGATCTTCGGGATTGAATACGTGGGGATTATCTACAACAAGGATGTCCTATCCCCTGACGAAGTTCCCACCCGTTATCAGGACCTCGCCGACCCGAAATGGTATGGCAAGATCGTCATGCCTAACCCCACCTCCCACGCTACTACCATCTCCTGGCTCATTGGGCTCAAGGAGAAGGTCTTCGAGACCGAGGAAGAATGGTGGGACTTCCTTCGTGGTCTCGCCGCCAACAAGCCCATGTTCGTGAAGTCTTTTGGCCCCACCCCCGGTCCCATTGAAACTGGGGAAAGGCCCATCGGCATCTCCATGCCGAAGTACATCATAACCAAGTCCCCCGCACCCCTTGACTGGGCTAGGCTGAAGCAGCCCTTGCTCGGTACTCCCAGGGGAATTGCTCTTTCAAGCGTTGCTTCCCATCCCAATGCGGCCCGGCTCTTCATTGACTACTGGCTTTCCGAAGAGGCCATGAAGCTCCTCTCCACCCATGTGGGCGAGTACGTACTCCGCCGCGGGGTATACCCACCCATCGAGGGAATAAAGGACGCCACGGTTCTTCCAGTTCGGACCCTTTCCGAGGAGGAATTGGAGTACTGGGCCGAGAAATTCAGCGAGATCTTCGGCGGATAAATAGGGGCGCACCCGCTCCCCACCATTATGGAGATAAAGGTAAAAGAATTAACCAAGGTATTTCGTTCTCCTTCGGGAGAGGAAGTACGCGCTCTAAAGAGTGTGAATCTTGCTATTCCCGCTAACAAGATCTTCACCCTCTTAGGACCCTCGGGATGCGGCAAGACCACGCTCCTTCGGTGCATCGTGGGATTGGAGGTCCCGGATGCAGGAGAGATCGTCATTGGCGACACGGTGGTATGCTCCAAGGCACGGCGCATCTTCGTCCCTCCAAACAAACGAGGGATCAGCATGGTTTTCCAAACTTACGCCATCTGGCCTCATATGACGGTGTTTGATAACGTGGCCTATCCCCTGCAGGCCCGCAAGGTCCCCAAAGAGGAGATTCGTCGCCGGGTCATGGAGACCCTCAGATTTGTGAAGCTGGAGGGGCTGGAGAACCGTCCTGCCACTGCCCTGAGCGGGGGCCAGCAACAACGGGTGGCCCTGGCCCGGGCCTTGGTGTCGGAGCCAAAGGTGATCCTCTTCGATGAGCCCCTCTCCAACCTGGATGCCAAGCTCCGGGAAGAAACCCGGAAGGAATTGCGGCGCTTTCTCACCGAGCTCGGCATCACTGCCCTCTACGTGACCCACGATCGACTGGAAGCCCTCACCTTGTCCGATCTGGTGGCGGTGATGCGAAATGGTGTGGTGGTGGAGGTGGGCGCTCCTCTAGACATCTACTTCCGGCCGAAGCACCGATTTGTGGCGGACTTCATCGGCAAGGCTAACTTCATCGAGGGGACCGTGGAGTCCACCAAGGGCGACTACGTCCAAGTAGCTACTCCCATTGGCCGTATCGCCTGCCGCTATGTCGAAGATGCAGTTCCATGGCAAAAGGTCACCGTGTGCGTGAGACCCGAGGCCATTGAGCTTGGCCGCCCCGGCCAAACCCCTGGGAAAACGAACGTATTCCGAGGGCGCGTAGTTTCCCTCCTCTTCGTGGGCGAGAACTACGAGGGCGAGGTAAGGGTCGGAGAAACTGTTCTAGCAGTGAAGGCTAGCCCCTCATCTCCTCTCGCGGAAGGCGATGAGGTCTCGGTGTACCTCGACCCCTCCCAATGTCACATCCTCAAGGAATGAAGGGGGACATGTTGCGCCCACGGATTTCTCCGCTGATGTTAGTCTTGATTCTCGTTGTGGGATGCTTGACCGTGGGTCCGGTCTTGATGCTCATCTTGGGGAGCTTCTCTCGAGGCATTGGGGCTTTCGGGGCTTTCACCGTGGAGAAATACATACGGGTCTACACCGATCCAACGTTGCACAAGACGTTGCTCAACACCGTAATCTTCACCGCGGGCTCGAGCCTCTTCGCCACTGCCCTCGCGTTAATCCTGGCCTACCTCAACGTCCGGACCGATATCCCGCTGAAGGGCCTTTTCCACCTCATTTCCATCATCCCGATGATGATCCCTCACATCGTTTTCGCTACCAGCTGGGCTCTCCTCCTTAATCCCTCTAATGGGATCCTCAACCTCTTCCTGCGGGAAGTCTTAGGACTTAAAAAATCCCTCTTCAACATCTACACCTTGGGAGGAATGATCATGGTGGAGGGCCTCTTAGACTTCCCCATCGCGTACCTCATCATCGCACCTGCCATGGCTTCCTTCGACGCTGCCCTCGAGGAAGCTGCATGGGTAAGCGGTGGCTCCAAGTTCCGGGCGCTGCAACGAATCACTCTGCCCATTCTCCGGCCCGCCATCTTGGCTTCTTTGGCCCTAGTGGTCGTGCGCAGCCTCGCCGCCTTCGCCGTCCCCTCCGTGATAGGAATGCCCGGCCGGGTTTACGTCCTCACCACTTACATCTACCGTTTAATCAGCCTCGGCTTCATGCCCGACTACGGCCGCGCCGCGGCAGCAGGCGTTAGCGTCCTGGTGACCTCCACCGTGTTGGTCTACGTATACCGACGCCTCACTACTCGCAGCGAACGCTATGTCACTATCTCCGCGCGAGGCTACAAACCCGCCATCATCGGCTTAGGGAGGTGGCGCTATCCCCTGAGCCTGCTTACTTCTTTTCTCTTTTTGATCCTTATCGTGATTCCTGTCCTGGTACTACTTTATGTCTCCCTGATCCCCTACGTCATGCCACCCAGCGCCAAGGCCTTCAGCATGGTGACGTTGAAGCACTGGAATTACGTGCTGCGAGACCCGCTTTCGCTGCGAGCCTTGAAAAACAGTGTCTTTCTCGCCCTGGTGGGGGCGAGCCTTGGAATCCTACTTTCTACCTTCGTTTCTTACATCATCGTCCGGGAGAAGACGGTGGGGAGTGCGCTTTTGGAGAACCTTGCCTTCTTTTCCTATTCCTTCCCAGGGCTTGTCATCGGCATCGGGTTCATGTGGTTCTTCGTGCACACGCCCCTTTACGCGACTATCTGGGCCCTGCTCATTGGGTACATCGCCACTTACCTCCCCTACGGCATCCGGCCCCTCACCAGCGCCTTTATTCAGATAAGCGAGGATCTGGAGGAAGCTTCCAAGGTAGCGGGAGCCGGGTTCCTTTACACCTTTCGGAGGGTGGTGGTCCCCTTGGCGACCCCGGGGATTGTGTCCGGTTGGATCCTCATGGCGAGCATGTTCCTGCGGGAATTGAGCCTCTCGGCGGTTCTCTCCCGGCCGGGGACGGAAGTGTTGGCGGTACAGATCCTGCGCTTTGCCGACGACAGCCTCTGGGGGCAGGTTTCGGCCCTCGGAATCTTAATGATAGCTCTCTCCACTATTATGGCCACTCTGGCCACGCTGGTCGGAAGAAAGACCGCGAAGGCCCGGAGAACCGGTTGAAGAAGGAGGGCGCCTTTATGGGCATCCCCCATCTTTCCCTTTCCCTGGTCATCAGCGGCGGTGCTTTTCCCGCAGGAGCCTGAGGACTCGCCCGGGGGTGAAGGGGATCCGGTAGAGTCTCACCCCCACCGCGTGGTAGATGGCGTTGGCGATGGCCGGGGTCAGGCCGTTGATCACGATCTCCGCTTCATCAATTGCGGTCGGGATCAGCTGTTTTTCTTCTTCCACCTTCCATGCGGGACTGGCTTCCGGGGGGATAGCGCCTCAGCAAGTGTGTCTGAGGGCATGGCAGCTTCCCAACTATCATTTCTGCGAACCCTCGCAATCTCCTTCCCAAGAGCCGCTCGTTCTCCTGAACCAGCACCAAGTATACAAGCTTCTCCAGCGCCTCAGGACCACAGAACACCTCCACTGCCTTGGTCCGCCGCTTCAGTTCCTCGATCAGCCGTTCCAGCTGGTTGGTGGTGTAAAGGTAGGCCCGGATACCTTTGGGATGGTTCAGGAACTCCGGGAGAGCCTTTTGTC
>JAGGWU010000171.1 GCA_021163465.1 Candidatus Bipolaricaulota bacterium | reverse complement strand
TAGATAGGGTGAAGGTTCGGGCACACCCGCATTTGCCAAGCGACGGACCCTTGGAAAGCGATCCTCGCATCCACTCTAATTAGCACGACTTTGAGCAACAGACTCTCAAGGGGGTGGCGGTGCCGCCTGCGATCCGGGAGGCCGGTGGTGCCAAGACAGATGTCCAGGCGTCACAGTGCCCTTCACATCTTAATTTTTAATTTCCAACTGTAGAAGATCGGTCTCGACCTTCCCTTCTCGAAAGAGGCCCTGGGGGACACGTCGGCGCTGATAAGAAGCTCCCCTTTTACAAGACGCAACCCCTGAGGGGCGATTGGTTTGCCATCTTCATCGACGTATTGGCCAAGCTGCGGACCGAGGAAGGGAAACTGCAGGGGATCACCTTGTTTGTGACGGTGGGGATCGACCTTGAGGAAAAAAAGAGATCCCGGGTTTCTGGTTCTGGCGGGGGAAAGAATCCGAGGCCTCCTGGGCGGAGGTGTTCCAGGACCTGGTTAACCGTGGGGTGAGGCGGTGTTGGTATTCGTGACGGAGGGTTTCCGGGGGATCGGGGACGTGATCGCGAAGCCTTTCCCGTCCGCCGACCAAAAGCTTCCCTTCCGCGCCTGCAACGGAACCTGAGAAGGAAGCTTTCCGGCGAGGCTCCTGTGGAAGGTGAGGGACGCCGAGGACGAAACCAACCCGGTGAACGCGGGGATAGAGCTGATGAGGCCGGAGCCGGGAGGGTATTTCCCGTCGCAGCAGGCCCTGGAGGGGAACCTGTTCATCCAGGTGGTGAACTTATAAGACCGTTGGTTGCGAAGGCCGGTGCCGACGGTAAGGGCCAAGAGCTACGAGCTTCTGCAGATCTTCGCCATGGGGTACGAGCTTGCGGAGGACCACGAGGCTTTAGGGTAAGTCTCCCTTCACCCAAGTCTCGTCCACCACAATAACCGGTGGGAGGGGGCCTTGGTGGAGCTTGATCCCCGCCTCTCCAACCTTCTTGTTCCAATACCACACCGCCACATGGCTCACCTCCTTCCCCAAAAGGCCCAGTACCCTGGCTGTCTTCCTGAAACTCAAGCCCAGCTGATAGAGCACAAGCCCCAAAGCTATCTCCCAGAGGGGGACGCGGTGCTTTCCCATAATCCCCTTGGCCTTGAGAAGGTGCCCCAGTTTCCTGAAACTCAGCCGGGGTTCTCCTTTCATGGTTGTTCACCATAGAAAGTTTGCCCAAAAGGAGAACCCCCGTTTTTTTAACAGGGCCTATTCATCAGAATATGCTTCGTAGATTTTGTTATGTTTATAATTACCTGTTTTCTGATAATGCAGAATTACATCATGATTGTTAGGAAATATATTTGCAGTTGCTTTGCTGCTTCCAACAGTATAAGTTCGAACCCAAACTATCTCATTCCTAAAATTCTCCCTTCCAAAAATCTCATCCATCATTAGCTTAACATAATGCACCATCCGGTAATCAAGGTGGACATAGATAGACCCATCGTTCGCAAGAAGTTCCTTCATCAAAACGAGCCGGTCATACATGTAGTTGAGGTAGGAAGCGATCCTCTCCTCCGGAGTTCGCCCGCCCCACATATCCCGGTAGGCCAGTTCCTCCATGATGGATGGGGATTTGACGATCTGGTTCTTGGGCATCAGTTCCTGCCAGGACTCAGGCATCGGCACCTTGAAGGAGAAGTCCGCACCGGTGGCGAAGGGCGGGTCAATGTAGATGAGTTTGATCTTGCCGCGCAGGTTGATCCGCTTCCCGTTGATCTCGATCCCCTGGAGCAGGGAGGACATGGCAAGGAGGTTATCTCCCCAGATGAGGAGGTTCTTCCAGTCCCTGGGGTAATTTTCGGGCCACTCCTCCTGTGGGAACAGTGGTGTCAGCGTTTCCTTGTTAACTCCCAGAAGTTCGATGCGCTGGAAAGGGAGTGGAAGACGCCTCACCTCGCGGACAGGCCCATAGTTTTCGTCCACGCTTTCCCGAGTGAAACCATTCGCCCTCTTTCCATGCCACAAAAGCTCAACCCATCCGTTCATGCTTTGACCTCCATTACCGTTAATAGCCGCTTGTGTATATAAAGCGGCACAACCGGGACCTCAAAGGAAGTATGCTCCACCTTGCTTGCAAAGCCGTACACGCACCTTTCTTACAAGGAGGAAAGCTCACTTATCGGTCCTTTCCTCCCTTTCGTGGAAGGATTTGTTCTTTTCATCCACTTGTCGCTAGAGTGCACTTTGTGGAGCTGAGGATCTTGGATGGGGCGGAGTCCATCGGCGGGACGAAGGTCTTCTTGGATACCGGAAATATGCGTCTCCTCCTCGACTTCGGCCTCAATTACAAACGCTACGGCCTCTACTTTGAAGAGTACCTGAAGCCGAGGAGTTCCCGCGGGATCGCAGACCTCTGGCGCTTGGGGCTTATCCCTCACCATCCCGACCTCTACCGCGACGACCTCTGGCCCGATGATCTCCCTCGGGAGGGAAGTCCGCTTGAGGTCGATCTCATCCTGATATCTCATGCCCATATGGACCACTGTGGCCTTTTGGGCGTGGTACGTCCCGACATCCCCGTGGCCGCAAGCCCTACCACGTGGGCGATCCTCAAGGCGATCCAGGACGCGGGAAAGGCGGAGTTCCACGCGGAGACGGTCTACACGGTCCCGCGGGAAAGGGTTCCCGGCGATCCCAGGGTTCTGAAGGCACCTGTTCGGAAATCAACGGCAGCCTGGGTCCGTGAGATCCGCCTCGTGGGAGAGGCCCCAGCGGAGCTCGTGGAGTTCCTACAGCGCCCTCCCAACCCCCGCGGACGGGGGCTCGAGTCGGGGAACATTCATTCACTGGCCGATAACTCGCCGGGTTGGGGGATCCGGACTTTTGGGGTGGATCACTCCATCCCCGGGGCGGTGGGGTACGCGGTGGAGACCGACGCCGGCTGGGTGGCCTACACCGGGGACCTCAGGCTCCACGGAAAGGGCCGGGAGCAGACCATCCGGTTCGTGGAGGAGGTGAAGCGTTTGCGGCCCAGGGTTCTCCTCATCGAGGGGACCCGCGCCGGCCCGCGGGGAGGGGAGAACCCCACCGAGGAGGAAGTGGCCGTCCGGGCACATGGGATCGTGGCGAAGAACCCGGGAAAGCTCGTCATCGCCGACTTCAGCCCCCGGCAAGTGGAGCGGCTCCAGAGCTTCCTCGAAATCGCCGAGGCCACGGGACGCATCCTCGTCGTCCTGGCCAAGGATATGTACCTCCTCGAGGCGCTGGAGATGTGCGGCTGGCTGGAAGGAGCGGTGGGCTCACCCTACCTCGCCATCTACGACGATGTGAGGGTGAACCCCCGGGCATGGGAGCGGGATATCAGGGAACGCTACCGGGCCCGCATGGTGGGGCCCCGGGAGGTACGCGAGGGTCCGGGGAGGTTCATCCTCGCGTTCAGCTTCTGGGACCTGAAGAACCTCCTGGATATCGAGCCCGAAGGAGGTGTGTACATCTATTCGTCCAGCGAGGCCCACGGGGAGGAACAGGAGATCGATATGCGCAGGCTCTGGGAATGGCTCAGGTACTTCGGGTTGGAGGTCCACGGCTTCGCAATCGATGCGACGGGGAATCCCGTGTTCAGCGGCGGACTTCACGCCTCCGGCCATGCGTGCCCCGAAGACCTGCTTTTCATCGCCAGAGAAATCTCGCCCGAGATCCTAATCCCCGTCCATACGGAACACCCTGAGTTTTTCGCGGAACGCTTAAAGGGCGAACCTATCGAGGTGCGACAGGTCAAGGACGGCGACGTCATCAAGATCTGAACTCGCTGTCGTGCTGTGACGCCAGTGCAAAGGGCGGCGCATGTGTTGGTCAGCTCAGGTCGTTATGGGAGGAGAGGACCCTTGTCGGCCAAGCGCTTTCGGACTTTGACGGTCTACAACGCCGACCGGGCCCTCCCCGGATGGCTGGCGGGATTCCCGAGGCCTCTCATCGACCTCTCGAGGCTCGAGAGATTCGATGCCTATTTTATGGCGATCCTTCTTTCGCTGGGAAAGTATTTTTCCTGAGTTCACCCGTGGCAAGTCCGAGGGGCTAGCCGGGTTTGTGCAACAGGCTCTGGAGGAAAGGGAAGCCTATCGGAGCAGAAAATGTTTCTTACGAAAAAGAAAATCGAGGTGCATGACGAGGAAATAGTCATCGAGTACCAAGCCTCAAGAGGAAAAATTCTTTTGCCCCAAGTTCTACATTCGACCGAATCTGGTGGAGGCGAGCGGATTCGAACCGCCGACCTCCTGCTTGCAAAGCAGGCGCTCTCCCGCTGAGCTACGCCCCCAGTGTCCCAATCCTATGGGCTTTCCTTCCCTCCCTCAAGGCCTTCCAGTAAGTGGGCCAAGACATGGTGACCCACCCCTGGTGCCGGACCTCGGGGCCTTCGAGGAGTTCTTGAAGATGTGCGGCATCCCTCCTATTGGTGGACTGGTGAAACAACTTAAGGAAGGAGGGATG
>JAGGWU010000010.1 GCA_021163465.1 Candidatus Bipolaricaulota bacterium | reverse complement strand
GTGGCCAGGGGGGATGGTCCAAGCCATAACGCCTCCCGGGAAGCCCGGAGAAGGGAGGCGTTATGGCTTGGACCATCCCCCCTGGCCACGAAAACACCCACGCCTTCTCCCACCGCCTGCGATATTTCCGCCACATCCTTGTGTGTGAACCCCGGACAGAGGATGACGGCGTCGATGCCCTCCTCGGCAACCGCCCTTCGGCATACCTCCAATGCCTCTTGTTGGTCTCTAACCACCGCAACAAACAGCTTGTAATAGCGAGGGGTTTCGATGACGCAGCGGTGTTTGTCGGCCTCCGCATCGGGCGCGTGGGCGATGAAAAGGGCCTTAAACGCCACGACCACCACCTCCTGTGGGTCCCCGCGCCGCTACCCCCCCACCGTCTCGAAGCAGGTGAAGTCCGCGTGGTGGATCACCGCCCCCTCGGGGGTGCGAGGGTGGGGGTCGCCCTCCTTGGAGTGCGTCCCGATGATGTGGAGGACCTCCGGGGGGAGCCCCTCGGCGTAGGCCAGCGCCACCCCGGAAAACGGGTGCCGCAGGACCTTGCCGCCCGGTGACTTTTGAAACACCCCGTCGCGTTCCTCGATCTCCAGGAGCTTTCCCACGTCGTGAAGCAACGCCCCCGCGAGCAACACGTCCCGGCGGAGCGGCACCCGATTCCCAAAGACCTCGGCAAAGGTCTCGTAGACCCGGAGCGAGATCCGGGTCACCGCCCGGACGTGGTCGGCGTAAGAGAGCCCCGTCTCCTTGAGGAGGGTGAACGGGATCCGCTCCATGTCCGCCGGGGCCCAGCCCCCTTCCCGCAGGGCCCGCTCGTAGGTGCGGATCACTCCCTCCCGCAAGTTTTCGTCCTCGATCCACCCGATCTCGGGAAATATACGCAGGATCTCTTCTCTCATTCCCAGCCCACCACCTTTCGCACCACATCGATCACCGTTCCGTCCCGCCACTGGATCAGGGCCACGATCTCGTCGCCAAAGACGGGACGCTTGGCCTTTCCCACGAGCCTTTCCGCCTCGGCCCGCATCTCCTCCAGGGTCCTCACCGGGAGTCCCGCCCGCCGGAGATCCTCCCGGAGATCCGGGCGGCGGGGGTTCACCGCGATCCCCCGCTCGGTGACGATGAGGTCCACCACCTCCCCGGGGGTGGTCACCGTGGTCACCGATTCCCGGATGGTGGGGATGCGGCCCCGAATGGTGGGGATGGTGATGACGGTGACCTTGGCCCCCGAGGCCACGTCCTGGTGTCCCCCGATCCCGTGCAAAAGCTGCCCGTCGGAGTGGGTGTTCACGTTCACGTTGAACTCGAGGTCCACCTCCGTTCCCCCCAGGAACGCGAAGTCCAGCATGTAGGTGGCGCAACCCCGGGAGTTGTAGTCGGCGTAGAACCCGGGCGTAATGATCACATGACGGGGGTGTTCTCGGAGGAACTCCACCGCCCGGGCGTCGAAGGCCTGGCCGTCCAGGATCGCCCCCACCAACCCCTCCTTGAGCATCTCCGCGAGGTACATAGTGACCCCGCCGATGGCGAAGGCCGCTTTCACCCCCCGGCGGGCCATCTCCTTGGCGATGAAATCGGTGGCGGCCAGCGATATCCCCCCGGCTCCGGCCTGGAACCCCATGCCGTCCCGCACCAGCCCTGCAGCGATCACCGCATCGGCGGCGAGCCGGGCGATACGGAGCTGCGTGGGGGAACGGGTGATCCTGAGGGTCCCGGTGGCTATCCCCCCGGGGTCCCCCACCCGGTCCACCGTGACCACGTAGTCCACGTACCCCTGTTCGATCTCGGCGGGGATGGCGGGATAGGGGACGAGGTTATCGGTCACCACCACCACGTGATCCGCATACCAGGAGTCGGGCACCGAGAAGGAAATGGGGCCGCAGGCGTTGGGGCCCCACATGCCGTTGGCGTTCCCATAAGTGTCGGCCGTGGGGGCGGCGATGAAGGCCACGTCGATGTGGACTTCGCCACACTCGATGGCCCGCCACCTGCCCCCATGGGAGCGGAGCACCGCCGGCTCCCGGAGCTTTCCTCCCCGCGACACGAACGCTCCCACCGGGCCGTTCATGGAGCCCTCGATCCGGGTCACGACCCCCTCCTCGATGTAGCGGATCAGGGGCTCGTGGCAGGGGAAGAGGGCCGTGGGGAAGAGCCGCAGGTCCTTTATCCCCATCCGGGCGCAGGCCTCCACTACCCGCAGGACCAGGAGGTCCCCGTCGCGGAAGGAGTGATGGAAGGAGATGGTCATCCCGTCGGAAAGCCCCACGCGCCGGATCGCCTCCTCCAGCGAGGGGAGGACCTTGTCCTCGCCGGGTCGGATCGTCTTCAGGGGCGGGGCGGCCTTCCTCCCTTGAGGCACGGTGGCGAACGCCCCCTGGAAGGGCGTTAAGGGTTTTCCCCCGACCTCCTCCGGGATCTCGCGTCCCACGGCGTTACGCGGCATCTCCCACCTCCATACCCATCGCCCGGGCCATCTCCAGGATCCGCTTGGCCCGCGCCACCACCGGCCGGTCCACCATCTTGCCCCGATAGGCCACGGCGCCATGGCCCTTGCGCTCCGCTTCCTCAGCCGCGGCCACCACCCCTTTGGCCCACTCGAGCTCTTCTGGAGTGGGGGCAAACGCGCGGTGGATTGACTCGATCTGTAAGGGGTGGATCGCCCCTTTACCGTCGAACCCCAAGGCCTTGGCCCTTTTGGCTTCCTCGTAAAGGCCCTCCTCGTCCTCGATATCGGGGTACACGGTATCGGAGGCCTGGATCCCCGCGGCGGCCGCGGCGGCCACGATCCCGGACCGCGCCCAAAGCAGGGCTTCCCAGGACCGCTCACAACCCACCTCGGCGGTGTAGTCCTCGGCCCCGAAAGCGAGGCACACCACCCGCTCCGAGGCCTTGGCGATCTCCGGGGCGGCGAGGACCCCCTTGGGGGATT
Source organism: Candidatus Bipolaricaulota bacterium (assembly GCA_021163465.1). Classification (GTDB taxonomy): domain Bacteria; phylum Bipolaricaulota; class Bipolaricaulia; order Bipolaricaulales; family Bipolaricaulaceae; genus UBA3571. The sequence goes on along the minus strand of JAGGWU010000010.1, from coordinate 15,047 downwards.
CTATGATGGGCATGATCCACACCAGCCACGGGATCCCGTAGCGTCCCTCGAGCTCGTAGAGGAACCCGGCGAGCTCCGCCACCTCCACCGGGGATTCGGCCTTGGGAAGGCAGATCCCATGGGGTCGGCCGAGAAGCACCGCCTCCAGGTCCTCCCGCCCTCCCCGGGGAAGGGGATTGATCCTCACCCAGATCTCGGTGTCACCGAAGTCCATGGACGATAAGATCTCACGCACCAGGAACCGGGCCGCGTCCTTCTCGGCCGGGGGAACCGAATCCTCGAGATCCAGGATCACACAATCGGGACCGAACACGTCCACGAACGCCAGTACCCGGGCGTTGTTTCCGGGAACATATAGACGCGAGCGCCTGAGCCTCCCTTTGGGCGTTCCTTCGCGGGCCACCTGAATTGGCATGGGCCGACGGAAGGCCTCCCCGTCCTCGCCGGCCCGCTTGAGGGCACAGAGCAGCCGTGCTCGGATCACGTGATCGTAGGCACCCTGTTCCCGCACCTTCACCTCCCGGATGCGGTCCTCATACATGGGTCCGGTCTTGGAGGCGATGTGAACGGAGATGGCGTCCGCGGGACGCACGCTCACCCACGCGTCGGAGCGCTCATCGGAACCACAGCTTGCTTCCCGTACGAGTTCCATCCCTCCCTCCTGAGGGCATTGTAACGGTGCGGGCCCACGCCCGAAAAATCGGGCCCAAGGGTACACGTAAGCCGAAAGGAAGGGCCAATCGGCATTCCCCGCCAGATCTGGAAGCGGAGCTTTATCTGGATGAGGCCCGAGCGTCGACCGAACCGCGGTGACCACGGCTCCGACGCCCTTATGGCACGGCCTCCTTGGCGATGGCGAAGAAGGAATCCGGATCCAAAGAAGCACCTCCCACCAACGCCCCGTCGATATCGGGAAGCCGCAGGAAGTCCCCGGCGTTTGCGGGCTTCACCGATCCGCCGTACTGAATCCTGATCCCTTCGGCCACGTCCCCGAACCGCTCCCTGAGCCATCCCCGGATAAAGGCGGCCATCTCTTGTGCGTCCTCGGGGCGCGCCGGGACGCCGGTACCGATGGCCCACACCGGCTCGTAGGCGATGACGACCCGGGAAGCTTCCTCCGGGGTAAGGCGAGCTAGGGCCGCGGAGAGCTGTTCCTCCACTACTTTTCTCGCCTCCCCGGCCTCCCGCTCCTCGAGCCGCTCTCCCACACACAGTATGGGTGATAGCCCCGCACCCAACACCGCTTTTGTCTTTCGAGCAATGAACTCATCCGATTCCCCGAAGATGTGACGGCGTTCGGAGTGCCCCACGATCACGTAGGAGATCCCGTGCTCAAGGAGCATAGGGAGCGATACCTCGCCGGTGAAGGCACCCTTAGGTTCGGGATGGGCGTTCTGGGCGCCCCACCGGATGGCAGTTCCCGAGAGCTCCTCTCTTACCGCTGCCAATGCGGTGAACGGGGGAAAGATGACGAGCTCCACCGGGAAATCCCGGGGCACCAACTCCCGGAACCGGCGGCAGTATTCCCGGGCCTCGGCCTGGGTCTTGTTCATCTTCCAGTTGGCCGCGACAATGGGTGTACGCACTTCTCCTCCTTTCCGTTGCCCCTGCCTGCTTTCAAGGCTTATGATAAGGGAACCTTATCGCGGGAAGGGAGCGCCGGTGTCACGGAGAGGGGATGGGGCGAAAAGAAAGAAAGGGGGCGAATCTTGGTTTCAGATACTCCTCTGGTTTGTGCTCGCCCTCCTTATCCCCCTTAGCCGGGACCTCCCTTCCCTCCTCAAGGGGGTGTCCATGAGTCTTTTAGGGATAGCGGCAATCGTCGCCATCATCATCATGTTCCTTTCCAGCGCCATCAAGATCGTGAGGGAATACGAGCGGGGCGTGATCTTCAGGCTGGGGAGGCTGGTGGGGGCCAAAGGCCCCGGGCTTTTCTTCATAATCCCCATCGTGGACAAGATGGTGAAGGTGGACCTGCGTACCATCACCCTGGACGTCCCACCCCAGGAAGTGATCACCCGTGACAACGTCCCTGTGCACGTGAACGCGGTGGTCTACTTCCGGGTGATGAACCCCACCGACGCCGTGGTGCAGGTGATGGATTTCATCGAGGCCACCCGCCAAATCTCCATGACCACCCTGCGATCCGTGCTGGGGAAGGTGGAATTGGACGAAATCCTCTCCGAACGGGAGAAGCTCAACCAAGAACTCCAGCGGATCATCGACGAGCACACCGATCCCTGGGGGATCAAGGTGATCACGGTGGAGATAAAGGACGTCAAGATCCCCCAAGAGATGCAGCGGGCCATCGCCCGCCAGGCCGAGGCCGAACGAGAACGGCGCTCCAAGATCATCAACGCCGAAGGGGAGCTCCAGGCGGCGGAAAAGCTCCGCCAGGCCGCCGAGATCATGCAGCGTTCCCCCGGGGCCCTGCAGCTCCGGTACCTCCAGACCCTCTCCGAGATCGCCACCGAGAATGCCACCACCGTGGTCTTCCCCGTGCCCATCGATCTCTTCTCCGCCCTGCGAGGGATGGGGGCCTCGGAACCGCGGGAGTAAGGGGGAGATTTGAGGATCTGCGTCCTGGGGAGCGGCTCCGCGGGGAACGCCATCCTGGTGGAGGCCCCCAAGGGCTACCTCCTCGTGGACGCGGGCTTTTCCTGGCGGGAAATAAAGGCTCGGGCCCGCCGGGCGGGCTTCGACCTCCGGGGAATAGATGCCTTGATCCTCACCCATGAGCACGCCGACCACACCCGTGGGTTGCCCACCTTGTACCGCCGGGGGACGACCGTCGTGGCCAGTCCGGGGACCCTCCGGGCCCTGGGGCACCGTTTCCGACGGGCGGTTCCTTTGAACGGGGATCTGGAGCTTTTGGGCCTGAGGATCCACGCATTTCCGGTGCCCCACGACGCCGCCGAGCCCCGGGGGCTGACATTGACGAGCGGCGGAAGCCGGGTGGGAATTGCTACGGATCTGGGCGAGGTCACCCATCTCGTCATGGAGGAGCTTTCCGGATGCAAGGCCCTGGTGTTTGAGGCGAACCATGATCTGGAGATGCTGCTTTCCGGGCCGTATCCCTGGGCGCTTAAGCTACGGATCCTGGGGCCCTTGGGGCACCTCTCCAACGATGCCGCCGGCGAAGCCTTGGCGGGGCTCGCGGATTCGGTATCCGCGGTCTTTATCGCCCATCTTTCCCAGGAAAACAACCGGCCAGGGTTGGCCCTGGAGACCGTGGCCCGCTATCTTGGCCGCTGGGATGGGGCCCTTTACCTCACATATCCCAACCGCCCTAGCGCCGTTCTCGATTTGGGAACCCTATGATCCCTATAATTCGCGGATCTTTGGCGTATCCCAACGGAGGTACGGGCGATGATCGATCCGGTTGAGTTAGCAGCAGAGTTGGTACGCATAAAGAGCCTCTCCGGCGATGAAGGCGACTTGGCGGAGTTCTTGATACGGACGCTGAGGCGTTTCATGGCGGTGGAGCAGGGACCCCTAGGAGCGGTGATCGCCGAGATCAGAAATGGGAAAGGGCCCACGGTTATGTTCGAGGGCCATATGGACACCGTGCCCCCGGGGGACGAGGCGGCCTGGTCGGTGCCCCCGTTTTCGGGAGAGGAGAGACAGGGCTACCTTTGGGGACGGGGGGCGGTGGACATGAAGGGGGCCATCGCCGCCCAGATCGCAGCGGCGGTGGCCTCGCGGGAGCGGGTTCGCGGGACCCTGTATCTCGTCTACGTGCCCCACGAAGAGACCGCCGAAGGGGCCGTTTTGGATCGGGTACTGGAGGTGATCGACGTCCCGGATCTCGTGGTACTGGGTGAACCTTCGGACCTGCGATTGGGCATCGGACACCGAGGGCGGACGGTGATCCGGCTCCTGGCGCGGGGAAAGATCGCCCACGCTTCCATGCCACAGTCTGGACGAAACGCCATAAACCTCATGGTCAAACAATTGCCCAAGGCGCTTTCCCGGGAGCTCCCCTCCGATCCTCTGCTGGGCAGCGGCACCCACACGCCCACCTCGATATATACCTTCACATGGGGCCCCGTCGTCCCCGATCGCTGCGTGGTAGAGATAGACCGGCGGATCGTGGTGGGCGAGACCAGGGACTCGGTCCTGGCGGCCTATAAGGGGCTGGAGCTTGAGGCCGCGATCGCCAGGGAGGAATTGAGGAGCTACACCGGGGAGACCTTCACGGTGGAGCATTTTTACCCCGCGTGGTACTTCGATCCGGGGGAGGGATTTGTTCAGTGGGCGTGGCACGCGTTGGACCATCCGCCTTTCCGCGTTTGGAGGTTCTCCACCGATGGGGTTGTCTCGGCGGGGATCTATGAGCTCCCCACCCTCGGCTATGGTCCCGGCGACGAGGCCTTGGCCCATCAGCCGGATGAGCGGGTATCGGTGGGCGACATCGCGCGGGCAGCCGAGGGGTACAAGCGCCTGATAAAGCGTATGGAGGACCTCCCCAAGGCCCTGGTCAAACGGGAGCCCCTGCACCTCATACAGCGGCCCGAGAGGAAAGGCGCTTGATGGAAAAGGCCCTCGAGTTCAAGGAGGTTCGCAAGTCCCTGGGGGGAAAGGAGATCCTCAAGGGGATCACCTTCTCCGTGCGTGTGGGGGACGTCTTCGGATACCTGGGGCCGAACGGGGCGGGAAAGACCACCACCATCCGGGTGCTTTTGGACCTCCTCCCTCCCGACGGGGGAGAGGTGTGGCTGTTCGGCCGCCCCTCCAATCCTGAAACCCGGCGGCGGATCGGGTTCTTGTTGGAAAACGACGGCCTCTTCGACGGCCTCACCGCTGCAGAAAATCTTTTTCTCTTCGCGCGGCTCTACGGTGCCCCCCGGCCCAGGGTAGGGGAGTTGCTGGAGTTGGTGGGGCTTAAAGGAAAGGAGAGGGATCGAGTGGGAACCTTTTCCAAGGGGATGCGACAGCGGTTGGCCCTTGCGCGGGCCCTCCTCCACGACCCCGAGCTTTTGGTCTTGGATGAGCCCACCGCGGGCCTCGATCCCACGGGCCAAATGGAGGTGCGGGAGCTCGTTCGGGAACTGGCGGGCAGTGGAAAGACGGTGTTTCTGAGCTCTCACAACCTGGACGAGGTGGAAAGGCTGTGTAACCGGATCGCCCTCATCCATCGCGGGGAGATCCGGCTGCAGGGTGAGACACACGAGCTCATGCGGGGTGACCGGACCGGTTACGTGGTGGAGCCGTCAAAGCCCCTGTCCCCCGAGCTCATCCAGGGGCTCTGTTCCCAGGCGGACCTGGGCTTTGCTGGGGAAGAAGGGGGTGCGCTCCTTTTCGAGCCCCGAGAGGGGATGGGGTTGAAGACGCTTGTTTCCCGCCTAGAGGAAATGGGTATAGAGATCGAGGCGATCCGACGAGCGCGGGCCTCCTTGGAAGAACTCTACCGAAGGATAATAATGGAGGAGGAATGGGGGACTTCTTCGCAATCGTAGCCCTTTCCCTTCGCGCGAACCTCCGGCACCGCCAGGGCCTCATCGGCGTGATCGTGCTTGCCATAAGCATCGTTCCGGTCTTTTTCGCCATGAAGGGGACGCTCCAGGAGCTTTTGGCACGGGCATCCTGGGATGTGGTACGGCCGTGGGTGGGGAACGCCCTCGGGCTTTCGGGCTATCTCGTTTCCCTCCTGTGTACCGTCTTCCTCGGGGTGATGCTAGGGGTAGGCGCCCTCACGCAGGAGAAGGCAAAAGGGGCGATGGAGGCGCTGCTTGCGGCCCCGGTCCGGGAAATGGCCCTTTGGTGGGCCAAGGTAACCGCCTGCTTTCTGCCCGCGCTCGTTTTGGGGATCCCGGCGACCATAGGGATCCTTTGGGCCCTCAACGTGACCGTTATCGTCCCGGCGGTGGGAAAGGCCTTCCTCCCCGCCCCTATACTGGCAACGGTGCTCCTTGGGGTTCCCCTATTGGGCCTGGGGCTTGCGGCGTTGGTCAACCTCGTTGGGCTCCTGGTGGCCAATCCCAACCTGGGCTCGCTGGCAGTGGTGGTAGTGGTTATAGCCGTATCGAATATCCTCCCTCGCTTGGGGCTGGAGTTCGCGAGTTGGGCATTCGCCTATGCCAATATGGCCGCAGGAGGCCTGATTTTAGCGGGCTCAGTTGTTGCAGCTCGCTTTTTCCTCACGAAACAGCGGATCATACTGAGCGCGCGGCGCCTTTAGGACCTCGGCAGAAGAGGACCGAGGTGAACCCCAACGCGCTCACCCCGGCCATAGCCAGGAACGCCCCCCGCAATCCGAAGGGTTCGGCCAAGATGCCGGAGAGGAGGGGACCAAGCATCCCCCCTAGGGCGCGGCTGGAATCGAAGAGCCCCAGGATCTCGCCCTGGCGCTCTATAGGGACCCGATCCCCAAGATGCGCGGTGGAACCGATGTATAGGGAGCTGAACGCGATTCCCAAGAGGGCGAAGCCGAGCCCGATCCCAAAAGGGTCCCGGGAGATCGCGAACACCAACGGAACCAACACCGAGAGGCCGAACCCGGTGAGAAAGATGGCCCTCCTTCCGACGGCATCGCTGATGCGGCCGAAAAGGAGCATCCCCACCACCTGGATGGCATGGTTCAGGGCCGCGAGGACCCCCATCGTCTCGGGGGATATCCCGAGCTCGGCCATGTAGACATAGATGAAGGCGAAGAAGCCCGTGGTGCCCATTTGGCGCAGAAGGGCACCGAGGAAGAGGGGCAGGAACCCGCTTTCAACGAGCAAGCGGAACCCGGTCCGCCGGGTGTGGCCCCGTTCGATTTCGGCGTGGGGAAGCGGGAGAAGGGCGGCAAGGCCGAAAAGGGGAAGCAAAGCGAGGATGGAGAAGCTCCCGCGGAAGCCGAGCCATCCCAAAAGCGTCCCGGCGGCGAGCTTTCCGAACATGAGGCCCGCGGAGCGGGAGGCGGTAACGTAGGAGAGGTTGCGGCCGCGATTGCCAGCGGAGCTCAGGCCGGAGATGAGCGCCATGGCCACCGCGGCGAGCCCTGCCCCGGCGAAGGCCCGAAGGAACCCCGCCCCAATGGCCAGGGATGCCGGGGGGAGGAAGGCAAGGACCGCGATCCCCACCGCTCCCATCCCCATGACCGCAAGGAGCAGGGGCTTGTGGGGAAGGCGATCCGACAATCTCCCCAGGACTATGCCTCCCAGAACGCTTCCCAAGGAGCGGGCACTGGTTCCCATGGCGATGAGGATGTGTGACGCCCCGAGGTGTTTGAGATAAAGCTGAAGGAGCATCCCCATGGCCGAGCCGGCGGTATAAGAGGAGGCCAACCCCATGGCCAAGGGGAGAATATACTTTGTGATTTGGCCTTTTTCTCCCTCCACCTCGGTCTTCATGGGAAAAGGAGTGTACCCCACCATCCGTTGGTCCCCCAGCCCCGGCAGATCCCCGAGGGCCGTGCTGCTTCGGTGGGGTCGCTAATTTTGGGGATCGGAAGCACCATTTCTCACCAGCGAGAGGAACGCGGTGAACGACAATCCAAGGAGATGGAGGTTTCCCACATAGAGGCGCTTCAGCCCCGCACGCTCGGCCGCCCGGAAGCACCTCACTACCTGCTCCCGGGGCGTGATCCCAAGGTCCGCCATACAAAAGGCGGGGTAGAAGACGAGCAGTGAGTAGGGGATCTCCGGGGAGATGGAAGCGATGAACTCCGCTATCTTTGCCACCTCCTCCTCGTCGATGTATCCGGGAACAAGGAGCGTTGTAGCGGTGAGGAAGGGATAACGGGCACGGGGAAGGAACTCCTCCGCCACCATGCGGAAGTTCTCGAACGAGGGTCTGGTGGATACCCCGCACAACGCCAGGGCGCGTTTCTCGTCCCACGCCTTGAGGTCGAACTTCACGATCCCCCCGGTTTCCAGGGATATCTCCGCCGCTTGGCGCACCAGGTTCGGATTTCCGGCACCGTTCCACTCCCAACAGATCCGGATCCTTCTTCCCGACTTTCGGGCTTTTTCCATCGCCTTCCTGGAGGCACGGATGGCGAAGGGAAGCTGGGGCTCGGGGGAGCCCCCGAAGAAGCAAACGCACTCAACATCGGGCGCCAAAGCCCTCTCCGCCAACTCCTCCGCCGTCACAAGCTCCCCATCCTCCAGGTGCTTGTGCTGGGCGTTTTGGCAAAAGAGGCAATCGAAGTTGCAACCGTAAAAGAACACGGCGAGATTACGACCCCGCTCCGCGCCACAGAACCAAGCGGCGCAGCAGTTGGTGGGCAGGGGATCGTAGTAGGAGTGAAGGAGACCCTTTTCCGCGCCTCCTTCCCAAACGTAGTGGAACCTTCCCCCCTTGACTACGCGAACTCCGCAATAGCCCAGCTCCCCCTCCCCCGGGGCACACGCGTTGGCACACAACCGACATGTGATATCGCCATCCCGGGGGATGGTGGGCGGGAGCCCCAGGGCCCGCCGGGGAAGGACGTGGGGCCGCAAAAGCTCGCTTGCCTGGGCTTGGGGTACACAACGTCCGCAATAACCCAGGAGCTCCGCCGCCTCAGCACCGCAAACCTTGCACCTCCGCATCCCGTTCCTATATCGTAACCTCAAGATGGAAGGGGTGATGGAGGTCGGGCGAATCCGCAAGGGGGAGTTGCCTTCCGTGGTGGAGATCTGGAAGGAGTCCTTTCGGGAGGAGCTCGCTCAGCGGGGTGCGGATCTCGGGAACATTACTCCCCTGTTCCGGGCCCTCCTCTCGCTACGGAGGTTGCCCCTGTGGGTCCTCCATCGCCTCGGGGTCCCGGTGGAGGTGTGGGTGCTCCGGATGGGCGGACGGCCCGTGGGGGCGGTGGGCCAGATAGGCTGTCGGGTCCCCTACATCATCGGGCTTGTAGTCAAGCGGGAAGGGCAGGAGCTGAGGCTGGTACGGCTCCTGGAACAGGGGGTCGCCACGGGCCTAAGGGCAGCGGGGTTTCCGCTGATGCGGGCCCTGGTCCCCGCCGAGCACCTGATCGCCAAGTTGGCCATAAAGCTCGGTTGGGAGGCCATCGGGTCCATTACACAGTTCGTCCTCCCCCTGCAGGGTCTATCCTCGGATGCGCGTTCGCGACCTCCTTCCGTTCGGAGCATGAGCTTCCGGGGGGAGAGGCTCCTAGCTTGTGGGTTCACGCGCCGCCGGGATATAAAGGGCCTCCTCGCCCTGGATCGCAACTACGGGAGCCCGGTGGTGGGGATCCTGGGGTTCTGGGAGCGGGTATTCGGGGTGGAAGAAAAGGGGGAGCTCCTGGGGCTCGTTCGCGTCTCCTGGAACGCCTACCAGCCGGTGGCATTCATGCACGTGCCCTACCTGCGGGAGGCGGAGGCCTACTGGCCCTTGCTCACCCACGCCACCCGCTTCTTCAGGGGATTAGGAAAGGCGGAGCTCCACCTCGACCTCTGGGAAGAAGAGGGGGGCCTGCGTGAGGGTCTCCGGAAGCCGGGGGCCCGGGAAGCGGGCCGATGGATCTACCTCGTCAAGCGCCTGGGCCCTCCTTTCCTCTGAGCTCATGGAGGGGTGTTCTCCCTGACCAACGAAAGGAGGACCACTCCCGTGATTATCAATCCCGCCCCGATCATCTGGGGAAAGGAGATCCGCTCGCCTCGGACTGTCACTGCCAAAAGAACCCCCATAACCGGCTCGAGGGTGGCGACCGTGCTGGCCACGCCCGCCGGGAGCCTCTGCAGGGCCAAGGCATAGAGGAAGGCCGCGCCCAAGGTTGGCCCCAAGGCGAGGAGAAGCAAGCGCACGAGCGCCTCCCCCTGCAGTGCCGCGGCCACCTCCTCCGGAGATTGGAGGGGCAAAAGGAAAAGAGCACCGAACCCCAGGGAATAGAACATCACCGTCCAGGGTCGATAGCGCCTGACCGCCGCCTTGGTGAAGACGGTGTAGAGGGCGTACGAGAGCCCTGCCCCAAGGCCGAGGAGCACCCCCATCCCGTTCAGCCGCACAAGCCCGGGATCGTAGACCTGGGCCACCAGTGCACATCCCCCCATGGCCAAGGCCAGCGCTATCGCGGTCTCCTTCCGGATCCGCTCCCCCAGGAACCGCCAGGAGATGAGGACCACCCATAAGGGAGCGGTGTAAAGGAGGACCACGGCGATGGCCATCCCCGCGTACATCACGGCGTACACGTAGACCACATAGAAGCCGGCGATGCCGAAGAGGCCGAAGGCCAAAAACAGGGGAAGATCGCGCCCCCGGAGCCTGAGGGAACCCCGTGCCCTAAGAAGCAGCGCCGGAGCGAGGATGAGGAAGCTAAGGGCGGCGCGGAAGAAGGCCACGGTCAAGGGCCCAATCCCCAACTCGCCGGTGAGCTCCCCGTAAAGGAGGCCCAGCGTGGCCCAAAGCCCGGCTGCTCCGACGGCGAAAAGGTACCCCACGTTTTCCCCCGACCGAGAACCCTTAAGCCCGAGTTTAGGGCATCGGGGCGGGCCTGGGCGAAAAAGGGATCTCAGAGGACCGCGTGTTCGGTACGGGAGATGATCTCCTCTTGGAGGTCCCGGGAAAGATCACAGAAATAGTCGGTGTAGCCGGCTACCCGCACCAAGAGTCCCCGGTGCTCCTCCGGCCGCCTTTGTGCCTCCCGCAACACCTCCGCGGAGACCACGTTGAACTGGACGTGGTAGCCGCCCCGCCGAAAATGGGCCCGGATCAGGGCGACAAGCCTCCTCCCCTCCAGGGCCACGGGGGACCAGCCTTGATGGACCCATCTTGGCCGCCGAACGGATCACCGCCGTGGGGCCGTTCCCGTCGGCCCCCTGAACGGGGGAGATCCCTGGACACCGTCCCCAACTCGAAGATTTGTCTTCGCACGGCGCCTTACAGCATAACTTCAAAGGTGCGGTACCTCCATCACGATTTGCCGCCGAAGAATTCGCGACGGTAAAATAGAGTACTTTAAGGGTCATAGCTGAACACGGCCGTGTCTTAAAGCAAGATGCTAAAGGAGGGTGAGATGCGAGGCTGGAAGGCGCTGTGTGGGGTTGTAACGTTGGCGGTGTTCGGGCTTTTGGCCATGGCCGAGGAGCCTATCCTCATCGGCTTTCAGGGCCCCCTAACCGGCCCGTGGGCCGTGGAGGGCGACTGGGCGCTCAAGTCGGTGCAGATCGTGGTGGACCTCATCAACCAGCGCGGCGGTGTCCTGGGAAGGCCGCTTAAGCTGGTGGTGGAGGACGATAGCGGCACTCCACGTGGCGGGGTGATGGCGGCCCAAAGGTTGGTAACGGCCGGGGTCAAGTTCGTGGTGGGAACCTACGGCTCCTCTATCTGTATGCCCTCTTCGGACATCTACGAGGAGGCCGGGGTCTTGGTGATCAGCTACGGTTGTACCGCGGTGAACCTCACCGCCAGGGGCCTCAAATATTACTTCCGCACCTCGGGAAGAGACGACTCACAGGCCCGCTTCTTCGCCGAGTATGTGGTGCCCTTGTTCGGTGCTAAGCGAATCGCCATCATGCACGACAACACCACCTACGCCAAAGGGGTCGCCGAAGAGACCCTGAAGTACTTGAAGCCGGCCATCGACGCCGGGGATGTGGAGATCGTCTATTACGACGCTATCGTCCCCGGCGAGCGGGATTACACCCCTGCCCTCACCGCCCTGAGGGACGCGGATCCCGATATCTGGTACTACACCGGCTACTACCCCGAGTGGGCCCTGCTCCTGCGCCAGGGCAAGGACATGGGCCTGGACTGGAAGGTGGTCCGGGCCGTGGGCTCCAACGCCTGTCCCATCTCCGAGACGGTGCGGATCGCCGGCGTGGACGCGGTGGCGGGGGCGATGATCACCCAGGAGCCCTTGCCGGCGTTCATCAAGGACAAGTATCCAAAGGCCAAGGAGTTCGTGGAGGCCTACGAGGCCAAGTACGGGGAGATCCACGATAGTCCTTGGGCCACCTACGCTGCCGACGCGGTATACACCATCGCCTTCGCCATCGAGAAGGTGGGCAAGGTCGATCCCAAGGCGGTTGCTGATCTCCTGCACTCGGGACAGGTAATCGGGGAGGGGATCACCGGGGAGCTGGCCTTTACCCCCGAGGGCGACCGGATCGGCGTGCCCTACTCGCTCCTTATCTGCAACGAGAAAGGGGAGACCGAGCTCTTCAACCCTGAAATCCACGGCAAGCTCGTGGGCCTAGAGGAGTGAAGGACCATGGGCCCCGGGGAGTGCATCCCCCGGGGCCCTTTAGCTCCCGGAGCAGACGATGGTAACGTTCGTCCAGCAGTTCCTAAATGGGCTCACCATTGGCTCCTTCTATGCCTTCATCGCCCTGGGGTATTCCCTGGTCTACGCCATCATGAAGCTCATCAACTTCGCCCACGGGGACCTCTTCGCCCTCGGTTCCTATGTGGCCTACAGCTTTCTCGTTTGGGCCTCGGCGGCCCTGACGGCGGCCCTGGGTTTATGGGGGGCGTTGGCCGTGGCCATGGTGGTGGCCGGGGTCTCTGTGGCCATCGCCGGCCTCCTTATGGAGCGGGTGGCGTACCGACCGATTTACCCCGCGGGGCGCCTGCCCGCGGTGGTCTCGGCCCTGGGCGTTTCCATATTCATCGAGAACTTCATCATGCTCGTTTGGGGACCCCGCTACCAGGCGTACCGATCGGAGTTCGTCCCCGTCGGCTACTTCCAGATCGGGGAACTACGCATAAGCATCTTGCAGGTGGTGATCCTCATCAGCGCCGTGATCCTCCTTGGCTTCCTTTACTGGCTGATCGAAAAGACCACCTTCGGGGCGGCGGTGCGGGCCACGGCCCAGGACCGGGCGACCGCGGCCCTGATGGGGATAGACTTCCGCAAGGTGATCCGCTTCGTGTTCACCGTGGGACCGGCGTTGGGGGCCATCGCCGGGGTGATGGTGGGGCTCTACTACCGCCAGATCAGCTTCTCCATGGGATGGATCTACGGGCTCAAAGCGTTCGTGGCCACCATCCTGGGCGGGATCGGGAACATCCCCGGGGCCATGGTGGGGGGGATACTGCTCGGGCTCCTGGAGGCCATGTTCGCGGGATACGTTTCGGCGGCCTGGAAGGATGTGATCGTCTTTGCCGTGCTCATGCTGATTTTGATCTTCAGGCCCACCGGCCTCCTGGGCGAGAAGGTGGCGGAGAAGGTTTGATGCCATGAGGGAAATAATCGCGGGACTCAGGAACGACCCCCGGGCGAGGCGGATAGCGGTGGGGATCGCACTGGCATTGATGGTGGCGTTTCCGTTCTTCGCGTCCGCATATTGGGTAGATGTGGCCTTCTACCTGGGCCTCTATACCCTCCTCGGGTTGAGCTTGAACGTGATCCTGGGGGAGGTGGGCCTCTTCAATCTGGGACATGCCGCCTTCTGGGCCTTTGGGGCCTACACCACCGCCATCCTCAACACCCGGTTCGATATCCCCACCCTGGCGCTCATTCCCATAAGCGCCCTGGCCACGGCGGGGTTCGCGTGGCTGGTGACCTCCCCCATCATCCACCTCCGGGGGGATTACCTGTGCATCGTGACCATTGCCTTGGGGGAGATCGTGAGGCTTGCGCTCAACAACGACCCCGGTGGAATCACCGGGGGGCCCAACGGGATCTTCGGCATCGACCGTCCCAGGATCGGCGGTTTGGTGATAAATACGCCCACGGAGTTCTATTTCCTGGTATGGATCATCGTCGTCATTTGCGCGTGGGCGCTTCTTAGGCTGCAGAACTCGCGGATCGGGCGGGCGTGGAACTACATCCGGGAGGACGAGCTCGCGGCGGAGTGCATGGGGGTGGATGTAAGGGCGTTCAAGCTTTTGGCCTTCACGCTAGGGGCCGCGCTCGCGGGGGTGGCGGGGAACCTCTATGCGGCCAAGATGATGGTCGTTTCCCCCGAAAGCTTTACCTTCATGGAGTCTTGTCTTGTGTTCATGATCGTTTTGCTGGGGGGAATGGGCTCGGTGCCCGGGACCCTGCTCGGGGCGTTGGTGGTCAGCCTGTTCCCGGAGCTCTTCCGCCCGTTGGCCAGGTATCGCATGTTGATCTTCGGGATAGCGCTGGTGGCCGTCATGTACTTCAAGCCCGCCGGGATGTGGCCGCGCAGGCGGGCAACGTTCAGGTCGGTCATCGGGAGGGAGGCGGGAAAGGCATGAACGACGCTGCCATCCTCGAGGTCAAAGGGGTAACCAAGCGCTTCAAGGGGTTAGTGGCGGTAAACAAGTTTGATATGCTGATCAGGGAGCGGACCATCCACAGCCTGATCGGCCCCAACGGGGCCGGGAAGACGACCCTTTTCAACGTCATAAGCGGGATCTATCGCCCGGAAGAGGGGAAGGTCATTTTCCTGGGCGAGGATATCACCGGGAGGAAGCCCCATGTCCTGGTGGCCAAGGGCATCGCCCGTACCTTCCAGAACCTCAGGATATTCCCGAACCTCACGTGCCTCGAGAACGTGATGAGCGGGCAGCACTGCCGCGGCCGTTGCGGCACTTGGAGCTCCATTTTCCGCACCCCACGCCAACGGGCCGAAGAACGCCGCATCCAGGAAGTAGCGGAGCGTTGGTTGGAGCGGACCGGGCTGTGGGAGTTCCGGAATGAGCTGGCGAAGAACCTCCCCTTCGGACTGCGGAAGATGTTGGAGCTGGCCCGGGCCCTGGCCACGGAACCTAAGCTCCTCCTTTTGGATGAGCCCACCACCGGACTCAACGACAAGGAAAAGGAGGACATCATGGAATTCATCGGGGGATTGCCGGAAATGGGTATCACCGTGCTTTTGGTGGAGCACAATATGAACGTGGTGATGGGGATCTCCGAGAGGATCACGGTTATGGATATGGGGGAGAAGATCGCCGAGGGGACCCCGGAGGAGATCTACAACGATCCCCGGGTGATCGAGGCATATCTGGGGCGGGAGGAGGCGGTGGCGTAGTGCTTCTGCGGGTGGAGAAGATCTCGGTCTGCTACGGCGCGGTGGAGGCCCTGCGGGAGGTTTCCCTCCAGGTGGATGAGGGCCAGATGGTGGGGGTTCTTGGGGCCAACGGGGCGGGGAAGACCACCCTGCTCAAAGCCATTTCGGGCCTGGTCCCAATTCGCAGCGGCACCATCGAATTCGAGGGGAAGG
>JAGGWU010000150.1 GCA_021163465.1 Candidatus Bipolaricaulota bacterium | reverse complement strand
GAGGGGGACGCGGTGCTTTCCCATGATCCCCTTGGCCTTGAGAAGGTGCCCCAATTTCCTGAAACTCAGCCGGGGGTTCTCCTCTCATGGTTGTTCACCTCAAGAAAGTTTGCCCAAAAGGAGAACCCCGTTTTTTAACAGGGCCGCAGAGGATCAAGTTGCATCGTGGGCCGAGTTTCCATAAGATTTGTTGACTATATCGGCGGGGGTGATGTTTATGACACAGGTGCGCCAAAAGCGGAAGATCCCTTGCCTTTTGAGCCCCGCCAATAACGCCCCGTACGGGGCGTGATCCTTCCTAGCTAACCCGCGTTTTCCAGGTTCCGTCGATATTAGGTCCCCATGTGGGGAAATCCCTCCAGTTTTTTCCGAAGGGGGCAAAGGTGCTTTTGAGTCGAACAGAACGTGAAAAGAAGGCGGCGGTCCTCAGGGTGGAAAGCGAGGCCATCGGCGCGGCCCGGGAGTTTCTGGTGAGGGAGGGCTTCGTGGAGTTGCTCCCCGTGATCGTAGCACCCCTCACCGATCCCCTCCGCCACAATACCAATCGGGCGGTAATAGAGGCATATGGTAGCCATTGGCACCTCACCCGGTCCATGATCTTTCACAAACAGGCCGCGGTGGCGGTGTGTGATAAGGTCTTTTCCTTTTCTCCTAATATCCGGTTGGAACCCCCGGAATGGGGAAAGACGGGACGACATTTGTGGGAGTTCGTGCAACTCGATCTTGAGGTCCGAGACGGCACCCGCAAAGAGCTCATGGAATTAGGGGAGCGCCTCCTGATTCATGTGTTGGAACGGGTCAGGGAGCGCTGCTCCACGGAACTGGGTTTCCTAGGCCGGAACCTCCCTCTACCCGCCCGCCCCTTCCCGGTGTTCACCTACCGGGAAGCGGAGGAACGTTTCGGCCCCGATTTCGAGATCCGGCTATCGGCGGAGATGGAAACGCCTTTCTGGATCATCGACTTCCCCGTGGACGTGCGGGAGTTCTACGACCGGGAGGATCCCGAGCGACCTGGGATCCTTTTGGACTACGACCTCATCTATCCCGAGGGATATGGGGAGGCCCTTTCCGGCGGGGAGCGGGAATACCTCCCCGAACGGATCCGGGAGCGGATCGCCCGCCAGGGCCTGGATCCAGCTCAGTATCAGGGGCTTTTGGAGCTGGCGGAGGATGGACTTCCGCCCTCGGCGGGGTTCGGCATCGGCATCGAACGCCTGGTGCGGTACATCTGCGGGCTCCCACACGTGGCCGAAGCGCGCCTCTTTCCCCGGGTGCCGGGGAAACCCTCGATGATCTAGGGACGATGGGCATCCCCCGCTAAGATAAATGGATGTTGGTGGTGGGAATCGCTGGGCCGGCGGGGAGCGGGAAGTCCTCGGTGTGTCGGCTGCTTTCCCGCCGGCCCGGTTTCGTTCACCTGGACTGCGACAGGTTGGCCTGGGAATCCTATGCCCCAGGAGGTCCGGCCTACGAGCGGGTGCTCGAGGCCTTCGGCCCGGGGATCCTCTCCCCAACCGGTGTCGTGGACCGAAAAAAGCTCGGGGAGGTCGCGTTCGCCGATCCCGGGAAGCGGCAAAAGCTCGAAGCCATCGTGCATCCCGAGGTGGTCCAAAAGATACGGCGCGCCATCGTCCGGGAACGGAAAAGGGGGACACGGGCGCTTTTGGTGGAAGGAGCTCTCCTCTACCATTCGCCCCACGTGCCCCGGGATCTCTTCGACCTGGCCCTATGGCTAGAGGCACCCGAGGAGGTGCGGCGGGGGAGGCTGCGCGCCGCCGGCCTTCCGGAGGAGGTGGTGGAGCGCCGCCTCGCGGCCCAGCGGGAACTGCGCCCTCCCCCATGGGTCACGGTGGTGGACGCCACCCCGCCACCGGAGGAGGTGGCCCGCCGGGTCCTCTCCCTGATCCAGGGAGCGATGGGCGGATTGGGCTAGGTGGCCCCGCTCCCCGGTTAAAGTGCCTGCGATGGCGGAAAGGGTTTGGGGGAAATTCATCGAACGCCCGAACAGGTTCTCCCTGTGGGTGGAACTGAACGGGAAACGGGAGCTCGCCCACCTTCCCAATCCCGGCCGCCTCCCGGAGATCCTCACCCCGAAACGGAGGATCCTCCTGCGGAAAGCGGAAGGGGTAAAGCGGAAGACCCGCTGGACTGCTATCGGGGCGGACCTCTCAGGGATGTTGGTCTCGATCGACTCCACCCTGCCCAACCGCTTCTTCCCCGAGGCCCTCGAGGGAGGCGCCATTCCTCCCCTCAAGGGTTGGAGGATCGCGGCCCGGGAGCCCCGGTTAGGGCAGGGGCGTTCGGATTTCCTGCTTGAGCGCGAGAATAGGAGGCTTTTCCTCGAGGTCAAATCGGTGACGTTAGTGGAGGCAAGGGTGGCCCTCTTTCCCGATGCTCCCACGCTAAGAGGCCGCCGACACCTCTTGGAACTGGCTGAGGCCGTGCGTAAGGGGGCTTCAGCGATGGTGCTTTTTGTGGTACAACGGCCCGATGCGACCCGGTTCGGTCCCAACGAGGGCATCGACCCCGCCTTCGCCGAAGCCTTCCGGAAGGCGATCGAGGAGGGGGTTGAGATGTATGCCCTCGTTTGCAGCTTCGATGGGGAGAAACTCCAGCCTCAACGGTTCTTAGGGTCCGAAGACCTCGTGCTTCACACTCTCGACAGCTTCCCGACAATGAAAACCCTCTCGGGAGAATTGTGGGCGAAGGGATGGTAAAACTACCTAAAAACCACGCGCTTTCCCGCGCCTTGGGCTTGGGCATTTGACTTGTGAGCGAGGAGGGGCTCATTTATAAATCCCGCGGGATGCCGAGGGAAGCCTGCGGTGTGTTGGGAACCGAGGACGAAGGGCGGGTCGTTTTCCTTGCGGGATGGGTCCACCGCATTCGGGACCTTGGTGGGATAACCTTTGTGGACCTCCGGGACCAAAGTGGATTGGTGCAGCTGGTTTTCCGCAATATACCCGAGGCCCATGATCTGTCCCTCGAGGACGTAATCCGAATTAAAGGAACTGTGCGCCGTCGCGAGTCACCCAACCCCAAGCTTCCTACAGGTGAGATCGAGGTCTGGGTAGAAGAACTGGAGATACTCTCGAAATCTAAGGCCCTCCCCTTCCCCGTGGATTCCGATGAGCCCCGGGCGAACGAGGAGACCCGGCTCCGTTTCCGGTTCCTTGACCTGCGCCGGGAAAGGATGCAACGTAACCTCCGCCTCCGTCACAAAATCTGCCTCTCCATCCGCAATTACCTGAGCGAGCGGGGGTTTATCGAGGTAGAGACCCCATACCTCACCCGTTCCACTCCCGAAGGGGCGCGGGACTTCCTCGTTCCCTCGCGCTTGGAGCCGGGGAAGTTCTACGCCCTCCCCCAATCGCCGCAGCTCTTCAAACAGACCTTGGTGATTTCCGGGATTGAACGGTACTTCCAGATCGTCCGTTGCTTCCGCGACGAGGACCTGCGGGCCGACCGCCAGCCGGAGTTCACCCAGTTGGACCTCGAGATGGCCTTCCTCGAGGACCCGGACGAGCTTTTTACCCTTATCGAGGGCTTGGTGGCCCATGTCTTCCGGGAAGCTATCGAGGTGGAGCTGGAGGTTCCCTTCCCCCGCATCCCCTACGCCGAGGCGATGCTCCGTTACGGCACGGATAAACCCGACCTCCGCTTCGGGATGGAGATCGTGGATCTCTCGGAGGTCTTCCGCGGGTGTGGCTTCAGGGTGTTTGCCGAGGCAGTGGAGCGGGGGGAAGTGATCCGCGCCCTTCCCGTCCCCGGCGCGGCGGGGAGGTCCCGCTCCGAGCTGAAGAGACTCGAAGATAGGGCCAAGGAGCTCGGCCTCGGGGGCTTGGTATGGGCCAAGTATGAAAACGACGCGATAAATTCCCCTATCGCCAAGTTCGTGGGTGAAGAGCTCCTGCGCCGGGCCGCGGAGGAAGCAAACGCCGAAGAAGGGGATCTTCTCCTCCTTGCTGCCGGGCCTGCGGAGAAGGTGGCGGAGGCATTGGGGGCGTTGCGGGTTGAGCTCGCACGGGAGCTCGACCTAATTCCCCGAGATTCCTGGGCGCTGGCTTGGATCGTGGATTTCCCGCTTTTCAAACTGGACGAGGAGGGAAGGATCGCCTCCGAGCACCACCCCTTTACCTCCCCCCATCCCGAGGATATCCCTTACCTCGAAACCGATCCCCTAAGGGTTCGGGCGCGTTCGTATGACCTCGTGATAAACGGGGTGGAGATCGCTTCGGGCTCCATCAGGATTCACCGCCGTGATCTCCAAGAGCGAATCCTCAAGTTGCTCGGGCTCACCGAGGAGGAAGCCCGGGAGAAGTTCGGCTTCCTTCTGCGGGCTCTGGAGTATGGGGCTCCTCCCCATGGGGGGATCGCCTTCGGCCTTGACCGTTTGGTGATGATGCTTGCGGGGGAAAGCTCCATCCGTGAGGTGATCGCTTTCCCCAAGACCGCCACCGGTGCCTGCCCCTTGACCGGTGCTCCGGCGGAGGTGAGCGAGGAGCAGCTCCGCGAGCTCCACCTGAAGATCGAGCTTGGAGACGGAGCTCGCCCTTAGCCTCAGAAAAGTTCCTACACCAAAGCTGCCCTCCGGAGAATTCCAGCGGGATGCAGATCTTGGTATTGGACTTGCCGTCCTCAAGCGGGGATCTCGAAGAGCTCACAGGCATTGCGGAAGGTGATCTCCGCAACCTCCGCGGGAGGCATACACAGTACCTCGGCGATCTTCTCCACCACCAACCGCACCTTCCCGGGATCGTTACGCTTTCCCCGGAATGGCTCGGGCGGGAGGTAGGGGGAATCGGTCTCCACCAAGAGACGCTCAAGCGGAATCTCCCGCAATAACGCCCGCAGGGCCGCGTTCTTCTTGTAGGTCACCGGGCCCCCGATCCCGATGTAAAAGCCCAGATCCAGGAAGTCCCGGGGATGGCCATGGGCCGCGGAGAAGGCGTGGATTACCCCCTTCCCCGGATTAACCTCCCGCAAGATCTCGAGGAGCTCATCCCTGGCTTCGCCTCGGAGATGCACGATCACCGGTAACCCTTTCTCCACCGCGAGCTCCAGTTGCGCCCGGAACGCCCGGCGTTGGTCCTCCCGAGGGGAGAGGTCCCGAAAGTAGTCGAGCCCGCATTCCCCCACCGCCACCGCACCCCGATCCAATAGCGCCGCCAGCCTTTTCAACGTGTCCTCGGAAAAACCCTTGGCGTCATGGGGGTGGATGCCGCAGGCGGCGAAGATATTCCCGTGTTTCCGCGCGAGCTCCACTGAAGCCCAGGAGCTTTTGAGGTCAACCCCTACGTTGGCCACGAAAACGCCTTTTTCACTGAGTTCCTGAATAACATGCTCCCGATCGGGATCGAACTGGGGGAAGTCTAGGTGAGCGTGGGAATCGAAGAGCCGCATCGCCTTAAGTCAGGGACTCGAGCTCACGGAATACCCTGGGGATCGCTTCCAGAAGATCCCCAGGGAGGATCCCCCGTTGGGCCGCTTGTTCTGTCAGCAACTCGCTCACCTTTCCGTGGACGTAAACCCCCACACAGGCCGCCTCCAAAGCCTCAGCACCTCCGGCCCAAAGGCCCCCGATGAGGCCCGCGAGTACGTCTCCTGAGCCCCCGTGGGCCAAGGCGGTATTGCCCCCGACATGGAGGTAGACATCTCCGTTGGGGGTGGCGATGGCCGTGGGAGGTCCTTTCAACACCAGCATCGCGTTCCACTCCACCGCCGCTTCCCGGGCCCTCTCTATCTTGTGAGCCACAACCTCGTCCACCTTGCCCCCCGCTAGCCGCACGAACTCCCCGGGATGGGGGGTCAGGATAGGGGGGACGCGGGACGCGCGACGCGGGACGCGTTTTAACAGATCTACACGGCCGGCCAAGGCGTTGAGACCGTCGGCGTCCAGGAGGAGCTTAGGGGCTTCCCGCAAAAGCGCCTCCACCAGGGCCGTGGGCCCGGGCCCCCTTCCGAGGCCTGGCCCGCAGATCACCACGTCCATATCGGCGGCGAGCTTGAGGATCCCCGTGACGGCCTCCTTCGAAAAGATCCCTCCCCTTGTTGTAGCCGGGAAGGGGTGGACCAATGCTTCGGTCACGCTCCCCTCCAGCACCGGGTAAAGGGGCTCAGGGCAGGCCACGTGCACAAGCCCTGCCCCCGCCCGATAGGCCGCCTCCAAAGCCTCAGCACCTCCGGCCCAAAGGCCCCCGATG
>JAGGWU010000105.1 GCA_021163465.1 Candidatus Bipolaricaulota bacterium | reverse complement strand
GGGATGAGCCCGCCCCCGAGCAACCGGTCCACCTCGGGAAAGCCAGTGGAGAGCCGCTTGAGAGGGGCTGAGGGGATCTGGGTTAAGGGCCGCGGTTCCTCCCCGAGCCAGCTCTCCGGCTCCGCAGCTCTCCCTTTTCCGGGCTTCTCCTCCGTGATCTCCTCGAAGCTATCCCAGGCCCCGCAGGAGGGACATCTCCCCAGCCACTTTACGGAACGGTAGCCACACTTTTGGCATACATAGGCCATTATTTGCGCCGGAACGCCATCCGCTCGCCGTCGGCCTCCACCACGATGGTGGAGCCCTCAGGGAACTCCTTGGTGAGGATCTTCTCGGCGATGGGATCCTCCACCAGCCGCTCGATGGTCCGCCGCATGGGACGGGCCCCATACTTGGCGTCGAAGCCCTTCTCGATGAGGAGGTCCAAGGCCGAGTCGGAGAGCTCCAGCTCGATCCCGTGCTCCTCCCGGAGGCGCTCTTGGAGCCTCCCGATGAGGAGCTTGGCGATCTCCCCTACCTGCTCCCGGGTGAGGGGCCGGAAGACGATGATGTCGTCCAGGCGGTTCAGGAACTCCGGGGAAAAGTACCTCTTCACCTCGGACATCACCCGGGACTTTATGTCCCGGTAGGTCTGTTCCGTGTCCTGGGAGCCGAACCCGAGCGAGGTCTGGTCGGTGATGAGCTTGCCCCCGATGTTGGAGGTCATGATGAGCACCGTGTGGCGGAAGGAGACCTTGCGACCCTGGGAGTCGGTGAGGATCCCGTCGTCCATCACCTGCAAGAGGATATTGAACACGTCCCGGTGGGCCTTCTCGATCTCATCGAACAGGACCACCGAGTAGGGGCGGCGCCTTACCGCCTCGGTGAGCTCGCCCGCCTCCTCGTACCCCACGTACCCCGGCGGGGCCCCGATGAGGCGGGAGACGGAGAACCGCTCCATGTACTCGGACATGTCGATGCGGATGAGGGCATCCTCGTCGCCGAAGAGGAACTCCGCCAGGGTCCGCGCAAGCTCGGTCTTCCCCACCCCGGTGGGCCCCAGGAAGAGGAACGCCCCAATGGGCCGGCGGGGGTCCTTGATCCCCGCGTAGGCCCGTCGGATCGCCCGACACACCGCCCGTACCGCCTCCTCCTGGTCCACGAGCCTCTCGTGGATCTTCTCCTCCATGTTCACGAGGCGCGCCGTGTCCTCCTCCTGGAGGTGGTGCATGGGGATCCCGGTCCAAAGCGACACCGTCTCGGCGATGTGGTGCCCCTCCACCGTGGGGGTGTCGGCCTTGCCCTCGATCTTTTCTTCGTGCGCCCTGAGCTCCTCCATGAGGGCGCTGCGCTGGTCCCTGAGCTTTGCGGCGAGTTCGTAGTTCTGCTGTGCCACGGCCTCTTCTTCCTCTTCCTCGAGCCGTGTGATCTCCTCGATGAGCTCCCGGGCCTCGGGGGGAAGATCGGAGGCGGAGAGGCGCACCCTGGCCGCGGTCTCGTCGATGAGGTCGATGGCCTTGTCGGGGAGGAACTGATCGGTTACGTAGCGATCCGCCAGGCGGGCCGCCTGCCACAGCGCCTCGTCGGTTATCCGCACCCCGTGGTGCTGTTCGTAGCGGGCACGGAGCCCTTTGAGGATCCGGACCGTCTCCTCCAGGGAGGGCTCCTCCACGTAGACGGTCTTGAACCTCCGCCGGAGCGCCGGGTCCTTCTCCACGGTCTTTCTGTAGTCGTCGGGGGTGGCGGTGCCGATGCACTGGATGGCCCCGGAGGCGAGCGGCGGCTTCAGGATCGCCGAGGCGTCGATGGCCCCCTCGGCCCCGCCGGCCCCCACCACGGTGTGGAGCTCGTCGATGAACAGGATGATGTTGTCCGATTCCATGACCCGGTTGAGGATGTTCTTCAAGCGCTGCTCGAACTCGCCCCGGTACTTGGTCCCGGCCACGATCCCGGCGATATCCAGCTCCACGATGGATTTATCGGCCAGGGCCCGGGGGACATCGCCCATGGCGATCCGCTGGGCCAGTCCCTCCACGATGGCGGTCTTTCCTACCCCGGCCTCGCCGATGAGGACGGGGTTGTTCTTCTTGCGCCGGCAGAGGATCTGGATCACCCGCTCAAGTTCCCGTTCCCTCCCGATCACCGGGTCGAGCAACCCCATCTCCGCCTCCTCCACCAGGTCCCGGCCGAACTCGCCCAGCTCGCCGGGAAGCCTTCGTGAGGAGACGGTGCGGACCCGCATGCCGGGGCGGCGGTGATGGCGGAAGTAGGCCTTGGCCACCCGCAGGTCGATCCCGTGAGCCCGGAGGATCTCGGCCGCGGTTCCCTCCCCCTCCTTGAGGAGGGCGATGAGGAGATGTTCGGGCTCGATGAGTTCCGCCCCCTGGCGGCGGGCCTCGTCGAAGGCCATCTTCATCACCTTGCGCAGCCTCTGGGTCATCTCCAGTCCGCCCTGGGGGATGTGGAGCTTGCCGCGGCCTTTTTGGCGTTCGATGATCCTCGCCACCCGCTCGTAGGTGAGCCCGTGGCTGAGCAGGAACCGGTAGATGGAAAGGTGCTCGAGCCTCAGGGCCGCAAGCAAGAGATGTTCCGTGCCCACATAGCGGTGGCGCCATTCCTCCGCCTCAGTGTGAGAAGCCGCAAGCCACTTGGCGGCGTCGCGAGAGAATTTTTCGTACATAGCGAACCCTTCGGCCAAATTATACCCCCTTCCCGGCGGCGATACCCCGGGAGTGTGCCCTTTGCGCGGCGGCGTAGCCCCCCTCCAGGAAGCTCCCCGCAACTTCGGCGGCGAAGGCCACGGCCCTCAAAAGCCTTTCCCGCTCCTCCTCCGGGGGGTGGGAAAGGACGAAGGCGGCGAGGTCTACTCCATCAGGCTTCGGCCCGATCCCGAGCTTCAGGCGGGGTATGTCCTGGGTTCCCAAAGCCCGGAGCACCGATCGCACCCCCAGG
>JAGGWU010000012.1 GCA_021163465.1 Candidatus Bipolaricaulota bacterium | reverse complement strand
GGAGCTATCGCCTTTGGAGGATCCCGATGAGCTCGCGCTCATCAAGGAACTCGATCGGTTTCCTGATGTGGTGCGGAAGGCAGCCGAAAGCTACGGGCCGCACCTTTTGTGCGAGTATCTGGAGGAACTCGCGGGGATCTTCCATCCCTACTACAACCGGGTGCGGGTCCTGGGGCAGGGGGAGGCGACCCCGGCCCGGCTGGCGCTCCTTTCGGCGCTGAAAACGGTCTTGGCCAAAGGGCTTTCCCTGCTTGGGGTCTCGGCCCCGGAGGTGATGTGATGGGGCTTCTGGAGAAGCTCCGCTCCGGGCTCAAGAAGACCCGCGAGGCCTTCCTCTCCCCCCTGGAGGAGTCCCTCAGGGCAAGGGCGAAGCTCGATGAGGACCTCCTCTACGAGCTCGAGGAGCTCCTCATCCTGGCGGACGTGGGGCCGGAGCTCGCCGAGGAGATCGTGGGTAACATCGCGGATAAACACCGCGACTCCCTCACCCCAGAGGGGCTCGAGGCGGCGCTGGAAGAGGAGGTGGCCGCGATCCTCGCGGGTGCGGAGCGGAAGTTCGTGCCTCCGTCGGAGAAGCCGTGCGTGTTCCTCATCGTGGGGGTGAACGGCTCCGGGAAGACCACCACCGCTGCCAAGCTCGCCCACAAGTTCAAAAATCAGGGAAAGAAGGTCCTCCTCGCCGCCGCGGACACCTTCCGTGCGGCGGCCATAGAGCAGCTGGTGGAGCTCGGGGAGCGGGTGGGCGTAGAGGTGATCGCCCACCGCCCGGGGGCCGATCCGGGGGCGGTGGCCCACGACGCCCTGGAGCGTGCTCAGAAAAGGGGCTACGATTTCCTTTTGGTTGATACGGCCGGGAGGCTCCAGACCAAGGTCCCGCTGATGGAGGAGCTCAGGAAGGTTCGGCGGGTGGTGGAGAAGCTCGCCGGTCGGCCTCCCGATGAGCGGTTGCTCGTGATCGACGCCACCGTGGGACAGAATGCGCTGTCCCAGGCCAGGCTCTTTCACGAGGCGGTGGGCCTCACCGGTCTCGTGATCACGAAATTGGACGGGACCGCCAAGGGGGGCGCGGTGCTTCCCATTTGGCGGGAGCTTGGCGTTCCCATCCTCTGGGTCGGCGTGGGCGAAGGGATGGAGGACCTGGTGGAGTTTCGGGCCCGCGACTTCGCCCGGGCACTGGTAAGGAGGTAGCCGATGGCTAAATACGTCTACCGTTTCGGCGGCGGCACCGCGGAGGGTTCCGCGGCGATGAAGGATCTCCTGGGGGGCAAGGGGGCGAACCTGGCGGAGATGGCCCGCATCGGGATCCCCGTTCCCCCGGGGTTCACCATCACCACCGAGGTCTGTCGGTACTACTACGCGAACGGGGGAAGATACCCCGAGGGCATGGAGGAGGAGGTCAAGGCCGGGATCGCGTTCCTGGAGGAACAGACGGGACGGAGGTTTGGCGATCCTGAGAACCCGCTTCTCGTCTCGGTGCGCTCCGGGGCCCCGGTTTCCATGCCGGGGATGATGGACACCATCCTCAACTTGGGCCTGAACGACCGATCGGTGGAGGCCATCGCCGGAAAGATCGATCCCCGCTTCGCCTACGACTCCTACCGCCGCCTCATCGCCATGTACGGGAACGTGGTGTTGGGGTTCAAGGACGAGCGGGGCGATCCCTTCGACCGCCTGATGCAGGGGTTCAAGCGGGAAAAGGGCGCGGCCACCGACCTCGACCTCTCGGCCGAGGACCTCAAAGAACTGGTGGACCGGTTCAAGGCCTATTACAAGGAGCGCGGCCAGGAGTTCCCTCAAGATCCCTGGGAGCAGCTCTGGGGGGCCATCGGGGCGGTGTTCCGTTCCTGGAACAACGAGCGGGCCATCGCCTACCGCCGCCTCAACCGTATTCCCGACGACATGGGCACCGCCGTCAACGTCCAGGCCATGGTGTTCGGGAACCTGAACGCCCGCTCCGGCACCGGGGTGGCCTTCACCCGGGACCCCGCCACCGGCGAGAACGTGCTCTACGGGGAGTACTTGCTTGCGGCCCAGGGAGAAGACGTGGTGGCCGGGATCAGGACGCCCAAGCCCATCGCCGAGCTCGAGAAGGACATGCCCGAGGTCTACAAGCAACTCCTCGAGGTAAGGGAAAAGCTCGAGCGCCATTACCGCGACATGCAGGACCTCGAGTTCACCATCGAGGACGGGAAGCTCTATTTGCTTCAGACCCGCACCGGCAAGCGCACCGGGTTCGCCGCGGTACGGATCGCGGTGGAGATGGAGCGCGAGGGCCTGATCACGAAAGAAGAGGCGATCCTCAGGATCGATCCCGCCGAACAGGTGTACCAACTCCTTCAGCCCATTTTCGATCCCGAGGAGAAGAGGAAGGCCAAGGTCATTGCGAAGGGACTTGCCGCCGGCCCCGGTGCCGCCACCGGGAGGATTGTCTTCTTCCCTAACGACGCCGTGGAACTTTCGAAGAAAGAGCCGGTGATCCTGGTGCGGGAGGAGACCTCCCCCGAAGACGTGGAGGGGATGTTCGCCGCCGCGGGGATCCTCACCGCCCGGGGCGGCCTCACCTCCCACGCCGCGGTGGTGGCCCGCCAGGT
>JAGGWU010000062.1 GCA_021163465.1 Candidatus Bipolaricaulota bacterium | reverse complement strand
CCAACATATCGATCGAACCCGTAGACGATCCCCGCCATGAGCGCTGTGCCGAAAAGGCGGAGAAAAATCCCCCTTCCCGGGAGCCATCCGGGTATGCGGCGCCATAAAAGGACCCCGGCGAGGACACCTCCCACACAACCCGAGATCCCGGTGGCAAGGGAAAGCCCGAATACCCCCCAAATACCGACCAGGGCTAAGTCCAATACCACGTTTACCCACACCGAGAGCCCCAAGATCAAGGGAGGAAGCTGCAACAAGCCCAGGGCGTGGAAGGCCCGGGTGAAGATGTGGAGGAGGCCATAACCCCAAAGCCCCACGAGATACCCCGCCAAGGCCCTATACGTATCCTCCACCGCTAAAGCCCCGAAGGCCCCATGACCGAAAAGGAACCCAATGATCGGACGGCCCAAAACGAGAAGGCCAGCTATGGCGGGAAGGACCCAAATGAGAACCAATTCGACCCCCTCCCGCAGCCCCCGTTGCAGGGCTTCCGTGTTCGCCTCCATGGCGTCCCGGGAGAGACGGGGAAGGATCGCCGTCCCTATGGAGGCAACGATAATCCCCATAGGCAAATGAAAAAGACGTAGACCGTACTGCAGAACAGAAATGGAGCCCGCGGGAAGACCCGAGGCGAGGCGGTTGTCCACCAGGGCGTTGAGCTCCGAAAGCAGGAGCCCCGCAAGCGCCGGGAGCAACCGCTTCCCCACCTCCAGGAGCGCGGGATGCCACGGAACTCCCAGACGCAGCTCTCTCCGTAAGGGAAGCGAAAGGAGGACCACCTGGAGCAGCGCTCCTCCCAGTATCCCCCCCGCCAGGGCATATATCGAGCCCCCGAAGTACGGGGATATCAACGCCCCTGTTATGGCTCCTAAATTGAAAAGAACTGGAGAAACGGCCGGCAGAAAGAAATACCCTCGAACATTCAACAGCCCTGCGAACATTGCACCTAAACCCATAAAACCTAAGAAAGGAAAGAGTACCCGCGAAAGGCCAGTGGCCAGCGATAACCGCTGTGCGGGAAAACCCACCGCCAAAAGGGGAACGTAACGAGGGGCGAGCCACGCTCCCGCGGCGCACACAAAAGCGAACAGGATGAGCACGAAGCTGAAGGCCGCCCGTAAGAACTCCGTCCCTTTTCCCTCCCGCTCTTGACGGAGATAAGTGGGAACGAAGGCGATGGCGACCCCGCCCTCGCCCAGGAGACGGCGCAGGATGTTGGGGATAAGGAAGGCGATCCAAAAGGCGTCGAGGGCACCGGTGGCCCCGAAGAAATGGGCCAAGGTTACCTCCCGAACCAACCCGAGCACCCGGGAAGCCGCGGTACCCAGCGCGGCCCGGAAGGCATTTGCCCGTAAGGACATTCAGTCGATGGGTTCTACTTTTACCTTCAAGGTAGCGGCGATGTCCTCGTAGAGCTTCACCTGGACCTCATACTCCCCCAAAAGCTCGATGGGCTCCATCACCACTTTCGCCGGTTCGATCTCGATCCCGAACTTCTCCTGGATTGCCTTGGCCACGTCGTGGGCCCGGACCGCGGCGTAGAGCTTGTCCACGTCATGCACTTTTCGCCCGAACACAAGTTCCACCCCTTGGAGCTTCTCCGCCACGGCCTGAGCCCGAGTGCGGCGGTCTGCGAGTTCCAGCTCGTACTGTTCCCGGAGCTTGCGAAAGCGTTCCACGTTGTGCGAGGTGGGAAGGACGGCGAGCTTTTTCGGGAGGAGGTAGTTGCGGGCATAACCATCTTTAACATCCACCACATCTCCGGGGACGCCCAGATTAGGCACTTCCTTTATAAGCAAGACCTTCACGTTCATATCCCCCCTTTTTGTGCTCCGGTATGGCCCGCACTTATTAGCGGAAAAATTCCCGCGACACAACCTCGCTCCTGATTCGCCGGAACGGGGTGGTTGGCGAGTGCCTCGGGGAGTGTGTCCCCATGCCAAGTGGCAGCTTTGTGTGGTGCATGCGGTGAGGGATACGTTGGTGGAGGTGAGGAAGAAGGGTCCGGAAGCCCAGGATCTGAAGCGAATCTACCGGCGGGCACACTTGAAGAAAGCCCTGGAGGTCTCTCTTACTCTTGTCGGTGATGTCGTTCCTTCCGTACCCCATTGTTGCGACCGCACTTGGTGATCCGAGAACTGGTGTGGCGGTAAGGGCACAGCTAGTGCCCTGTGAACCTACAACCACCCTTTGCCGGAAGCCCGGCTTTCCATGGAGGGAGTGGAGGGCGTCGTCTCCGCTCACAAAACAGCCAAGTAACGCTCGAGCTCGTAGCGGTGGACCTGGGCCCGGTAGAGGTCCCACTCGATCTTCTTGTTCTCGATGAACTTGGCGAAGATATGGTCTCCCAGGGCCTTTCGCACCAGCTCACTCTTTTCCATCTCGGCGATGGCCTCGTTCAGCGAGCCGGGGAGCTCGGAGATGCCGAGCTCCCGTCGTTCCAGTTCGTCCATCGCATATACGTCCCGCTCCACTGGCGGGGGAAGCTCGTATCCCTTTTCCACCCCCTCGAGTCCGGCGTGCAACATCACCGCGAAGGCAAGATACGGGTTGCAAGCGGGATCCGGGGCGCGGAACTCGATCCTGGTGGCCCTCTCCTTCCCCGGCTTATACATGGGGACCCGGATCATCGTGGAACGGTTCCGCCGGGCCCAGGTGATGTAGACCGGGGCCTCGTAACCCGGGACCAGGCGCTTGTAGGAGTTCACCCACTGGGCACACACGCCGATGATCTCCCGGGCGTGACGCATGATCCCGGCGATATAGCCCTTGGCTACAGGAGAGAGGTACATGGGATCCTCAGGATCGAAGAAGGCATTGTGCCCATCAGGGCGGAAAAGGGATTGGTGAGTATGCATGCCCGATCCGTTCTCACCGTAGATGGGCTTGGGCATGAAGGTGGCGTGGACCCCGTGGCGTCGGGCGATCTCCTTGACGAGGTACCGGGTGGTCATGAGGGAGTCGGCCATAGTAAGGGCATCGGTGAAGCGGAGGTCGATCTCGTGTTGGCTGGGGGCTACCTCGTGATGGGCTGTCTCCACCGGGATCCCCATCCCTTCCAGGGCCAACACCGTCTCCCGCCGCAGCTCCGTCCCCTCATCGGGGGGGATCAGATCGAAGTACCCCCCGGAATCCAGGGTCTCGGGGCCCCCATCGGAGCGAAAGTAAAAGTACTCCACCTCAAGGCCCACGTACATTTCGAAACCCATCTCCTGGGCCCGCTTTAAGGCCCGTTTCAAGACCCAACGGGGATCGCCTACATATGGCAATCCGTTCGGTTCGTATACGTCGCAAATGAGGCGGGCCACGTTCCCCCACGGCAGCACCGTGAAAGTCTTGGGGTCGGGCTTTACCAACATGTCCGATTCGTCTATCCTGGCGAAGCCGTGGATGGAGGAGCCGTCGAACCCGATCCCCTCCTCCAGCGCCCACTCCAGCTCCCCGGCGGTGATCTCCACGCTCTTTAGGTTCCCGAGGAGATCCGAGAACCAAAGCTGGATGAACTTGATCCCCCGCGCCCGCACTTCCTCCAGGACCTTTTCCGCTTCGCTCATCATCGCCGCCCTCCTGGATCACACACCGGAAGCGCACGAAGCCGCTTAGGTTCATACTCCTAAAAGAGAGAAGCCCGGCTTCCACCGGGCTTCCCATCCGTTCCAAGGGTTCAGCTCACCCAGTCATTCAGTGAGGAATGACGTTCTTGGCCTGAGGGCCCTTGGGGGTTTCCTCGATCTCGAACTCCACCACCTGGCCCTCACGTAGGGTCTTAAAGCCGGGCATGTTGATGGCCGAAAAGTGAACGAAGACATCGGGGCCCCCGTCCTGCTCGATGAAGCCATACCCTTTGGCCTGGTCGAACCACTTGACTTTTCCGGTGGCCATTGGACTGCTCCCCTCCTTTCCTTCATGGTTTTGGACCTGCACCTGTGCCCTACTGCGTTGGGGAACACCCCAACGGCCACATTGGCACTGCACGGTCCTGCACGGATGTGACTCTACAACCATTTCTCCACGGTGTCAACCCTGCGAGCTGAGCTTGGGACATGAGCCCTGTGGAGTTCGAGGAAGACTACCAGGGGGTGGAACAGAGGAAACCCATGTACGCGGGCGCTGAATGAAGTGCGCCCCTAGAGGGGAACCACCTGGAGTGCTAAGACCAAAGGCGGGCAAG
Source organism: Candidatus Bipolaricaulota bacterium (assembly GCA_021163465.1). Classification (GTDB taxonomy): domain Bacteria; phylum Bipolaricaulota; class Bipolaricaulia; order Bipolaricaulales; family Bipolaricaulaceae; genus UBA3571. Next base: position 77 of record JAGGWU010000062.1, on the reverse strand, counting down.
GGTCCCGCGGAAAGGGGTGTACGATGAAGAGCAACGGCAACAGGTACAGTCCGGCGTTCAAGTTCCGGGTGGTGTTG
>JAGGWU010000071.1 GCA_021163465.1 Candidatus Bipolaricaulota bacterium | reverse complement strand
GCGCGGAAGGGGTAGTTGACGTGGTAAGCGGATGCGCTCAGGAACCCCGCCTCGGGCCCGCACGGTGCCCACCAGTTTGACCCTACACACCACCCCACTCAGTCACAAAAAAACCACCCACTCCCGCAGGTCGCGCCATGTCGCGGCCAACAGGTCCCCATAGGGGATCAAGAGCAACCGCACATCCGGAGGGGGAAGCTCCGGCTCGCGGACGAAGAGCACGTCGAACCCCGCCATCCGCGCCGAGGCGTACGCCTCGAGCAGGGCCCGGGCGAGATGGGCTCGGTCCACGGAACGGAAGGGGTAGTTGACGTGGAAAGCGGAAGGGATCAGGATCGCGGCCTGGGGCGCGACCGGTGACCACCTGGTGGCCCCTACCTCCCTCATCACTTGGGCAAAACGGTGCATCTCCTCCGCGGCCGGCTTCTCGCTGCCGTCGGCGCGGGTGATGCCGAAGAAGAGCTCGAAGGGGTGGTGGGTATAGGGGGGTAGCTCCACCGTGGGGAAATCGCTCCAGCACCAGGCCAAGGCCCCCGCCGCCCCGGCGGCCCAGGTGGAGAAGAGGACGATCCGGAAGTAATCCGCCTGGGCCTCCTCGGACCAAAGCCCCGTGCTCACCCCGAATTCCTCCACCAGCACCGGGAGGCCGATGTCGCAGAGCCGCACCATCCCTGCCGGGGCGTGGCTTAAGCGCAGGGGATCCGGATCGCTGTAGTAGTGGTGGAGGCTTACGAAATCCTCCCCTTGCTTTAGGTCCCCGATCCCCTCCAGAGCCCCTTCGGGGAAGCCGAGGCCCTCTCCCTTGAGATCGTCCGCCCCATCACCGACCCCGATGGGACGGCGGGGATCGAGTTCCCGGATCGCCAGGTAAAGCTCCCGCATCCAGGAGAGGAGGGTATGGGTTTCTCGCTTCCCGGCGTGGTGGGTGATCTCATTGGAAAGGATCCACCCCAAGATGGCTTCCTCATCCCGGTAGCGGGAGACGATGCCTTGCACGAAGCGGCGGGAGGAGGCAAGGACCTCGGGGTCCGTGTAGAAGTCGCGCCCCTTCTCCCAGGGGATGGGAAAATTCATTCCCGACATGTGGCCGACGAAAAAGGTGGGGAGGACGAAAAGTCCCTGCTCCCGACATAGACCGAGGAACACCTCGAGCCTCTCCAGGGCCTCCGATTCGAGGTTCCCCTCATCATCGGCGAAGTCGGCGGTGCGCAGGAAGAAGCGAACCGTGTTCAGGCCCAGCGCGCGGATCTCCCGCAGGTCCCGAACGATCCCCTCTGGATCCCAGTGGGACCACATCTCCACCGCGGTCCTCCGGGGCCAGTAGTTCACCCCGATGGGATATACAGGTTGTCCTCTGTAATCCCATAAGAGGCGGCGCATGGATCTCAGAGCTTCCGGAGCATCCTCAATACATCGCTGAGCTCGGCGATGAAGATGCCGATGGCATAGTCCGAGACACCGCCTATCCAGACCAAGCGGTCCCGGACGAGAAGGAGCCCGTTGCCGAAGACGGTGAGCGGGCGGTCACCGTACTCCTCGAGCAAACCTTTGGGAGCCAAGAGGTAATCGGAGATCGCCAACAGGTTGCCTTCCCTGTCGACCTCGGCCAAGCCGTTTCGGTAAGAAAGGTCCTCCCTGTGAACCCCATGCCAGCCGACGAGATACCTCCCCTCATGTAAGGGAACCGCATTGGTGGACCAGCCGACCTTGTACTCCCATCTCTCCGGGACCAACACCGGTCTTAAGCTTTCCTCTTTTATAACGAGCTCATCCATATCGGCCTCTGCCCGCCAGCACATATCCGGGAGGTGTGCCTTGGGAAGCTCGATCCCCAGGGGTGAGAGGATGAACTCCAGCCACGGTGGGACCTCGCCGGAGAAACTCGGCCGTGTGAGGATCCATGCTCTCTTCCCTTCCACCGCCAGGATGGTGGAATCCTTGTTCCCCGGGATCAGGGTGCCCTCTGGTCCGGCGATGGAGAAGAAGCCCTTGCGGCGAACGCAGAGGTCCCTGTCCAGTTCAGCAAAGGCCAGTATAAACTTTTTCCTCTCCCGGCCGTTTTCCTGTACCTTGCCCACCGCCGTGTACAGGATCCAGAAGCCGTCGTCGGTGGGGAAGACCCGGGGATCCTCGCATCCCTTCACCGCCTCCCAGCCGTACTGGGGCCAGAGGATGATCCTGGTCTCGAAAGGGGGTTCTAGGTCCCCGGAGATAAGCCCTTCCAAGGGGAGAGAGAAGACGCCGATGCTGGAGGTGTAGGAATAGTAATCGAAGATGAGACGGGGAAACACGAGCACCTCATCCCCCAAAAGGGACACACCGGGGTTGAAGGCGGAGAGGGGGTGCTTCCGGAGGTAGTTCTCCACCAGGAGATCGTCGGGCCCGATGAGATGACGGCGGGAGAAGATATCTTGGGTTTCGTCGCGACGTATCCCCCGAAGTTCTTCCAAGGCCCATTCGGCTCGCTTACGGAGTCTCTTTTCTATGCTCGTCATCGTTTCCCTTCCGTTCCAAATGGAGCCTGGCCTGCCTGCGGACCTCCAAGGAGACCAACAGGAGGAAAAGGCCCGATACGCCCAGGGCGACGATGTCCACCACGAATTCCGCCGATCCCACACGCAGGGAAGGAAGGGGTATCAGGGCGAGGATCAAAACGGTCATTCCCAGGCGAAAGGCTGTTCGCCCTACGTGAGGCGCCATGGCGGCAGCGTCTCCACCAGATGACAGGCCACTCGATGTCCATCCCCGAAATCCCGGAGGGGAGGGATCTCGCGGGCGCAGATCTCCTGGGCGTAGGGACAGCGGGGATGGAACCTGCAGCCCGGGGGAGGGTGCTCCGCCGAGGGGGGCTCGGCCTCCCGCAACGGCATGAGCTCGCGCTTCCGGGCGAGCTCGGGGTCCGGGATCGGCGCGGCGGAAAGTAAGGCCCGGAGGTACGGATGTAACGGCCGCTCCAGGACTTCCTCCATCCTTCCCTCCTCCACGATCGCCCCCAGGTACATCACCGCGATGCGGCCCGCTTGGGCGAAGTAGCGGGCGGTGGCGAGATCGTGGGTGATGTAGAGGAAGGCGATCCCCAGTTCCCGGTTGAGCCTGAGCATGAGATCGAGGATCGAGAGCCGCAACGAGGCATCGATCATCGAGACCGGTTCGTCGGCCACGATCAGCTTTGGTTTGGGGATGATCGCCCGGGCGAAAACGAGCCTCTGCCGCATCCCTCCCGATAAATGGTAAGGATATTTGTTCAGGAAATAATCGGGCGGCATGATCCCCACGAACTCCAGGAGCTTCTTCGTCTCCTCCCTGAGCCTTTTCCTCGGTGTCCCGTAACGGCGCAATGGGGGGGCCAAGGTCTGGTAGACGGTGCGCACCGGGTTCAGGGCGGAGTACGAATCCTGGTACACCGTCTGGCCCGTGGGGCGCAGCCCCTTTCCTCCCCTTCCCCAGATATCCTTCCCCTCGTAGAGGACCTTGCCCGAAGTGGGCCGCAGGAGCCCGAGGGCCACCCGTCCCAAGGTCGTCTTGCCGCAGCCCGACTCCCCCACCAGCGCCAGTATCCCTTTCTCCTCGAGGGCGAGGGACACTCCGGCAACGGCATGGGCTCCCCGCCGTTTCCTGAGCCACCCCCGTTGGAAGATGACGTGGATATCCTGCAGCTCCAAGAGCATCACTGCCTCCGCCCCTGTATGCCCCGCCAATTGTGGCAGGCGACGAAATGCCCCGGAGCCACCTCTTCCATCTCGGGCTCCGCTTCCCGACAGATGGAGGTAGCCCAGGGGCAGCGGGGGTGGAAGCGGCAGCCCGGGGGAGGGTTTATGAG
>JAGGWU010000124.1 GCA_021163465.1 Candidatus Bipolaricaulota bacterium | reverse complement strand
CTGATGGACGGGTTGAAGGAGCGGCGAAACGTGATCGTGATCGGGGCCACCAACCGCATCGACGCCATCGACCCGGCACTCAGGCGCCCCGGCAGGTTCGACCGGGAGATCGAAATCCGGCCCCCGGACCGGGAGGGCAGAAAAGAGATCCTCATGATCCACACCCGGGGGATGCCTTTGGCCCCGGATGTGAACCTGGACGAGTACGCCGACCTCACCCACGGGTTCGTGGGGAGCGATCTCGCGGCGCTGTGCCGGGAGGCGGCCATGAACGCCCTCCGGCGGGTCCTCCCCAAGATAGATCTCGAACAGGAGACCATCCCCAAGGAGGTCCTGGACGAGTTGATCGTCAAGCGGGAGGACTTCGACAAGGCCCTGAAGGAAGTGCGGCCCTCGGCCATGCGGGAGGTCCTCATCGAGGTGCCCCGGGTGCGGTGGGAGGATATCGGGGGCCTGGAGGAAGTGAAGCAGCTTTTGCGGGAGGCGGTGGAGCTTCCCTTAAGGAACCCCGATGCCTTCAGGAGGCTTGGGATCACGCCCCCGAAGGGGATCCTCCTGTATGGCCCCCCGGGCACGGGGAAGACCATGCTCGCCAAGGCCGTGGCCACCGAGTCCCATGCGAACTTTATCGCCGCGAAGGGCTCCGATCTCCTCTCCAAGTGGTACGGGGAGTCGGAGCAGCGGATCGCGGAGGTGTTCCGGCGGGCCCGGCAGGTAGCCCCGGCGGTGATCTTCCTCGATGAGCTCGATTCCCTGGCCCCGCGGCGTGGCACCGCCATGGGGGAGCCCCACGTCACCGAGCGAATCGTGAACCAGCTCCTCTCGGAGCTGGACGGCCTGGAGGAGCTCCGGGGGGTAGTGGTGATCGGGGCCACCAACCGCCCCGACATCATCGATCCGGCGTTGCTGAGGCCGGGACGGTTCGACGAGATCATCTACGTTCCCGTCCCTGACTACAAGGCGAGGCTCGCCATCTTCCAGGTCCACACCCGCGATATGCCCTTGGCCCCGGACGTGAACTTGGAGGAGCTCGCCCGCCGCACAGAAGGATATTCGGGCGCCGACATCGCCGAGATCTGCCGGAAGGCGGGGCGCTTGGCCATCCGGGAGGATCTCAACGCCACCGAGGTGCGGATGAAGCACTTCCAAGAGGCCCTCTCCCAGACGCCTCCCTCCGTTTCTCCGGAGCTCGACGCTTATTATCGGAGCCTGCAGAAGAAGCTCCGCAAGGCCGCGCGGCAGGTGGGATTCGCCCCGGCCGAGGAGGAGAAGGCCCCGGTACAAGGCTCGTAGGAAATAACCCGAAGCGGCGCTCGAGAAAGGGCGGCGTGGGAACCCACGTCGCCCTTTTTTCTATCCAAGCCTTTTTCTCGGAAGGCCGCTCCAGGCTAAAGTGTGGGTGGCATGGTCGGGCACAGGGCGCCGGTCTTGGTCCTTTTGGCAGTGTTCATGTGGTCGTGGCTCGGCCCCATGGGGAAGATGGTTTATGCGCTCGGGGCCACGGCCTACCAGCTGGTCGCCTTCCGGGTCCTCTTCGCCTGGGCGGCCCTCCTGCCTTGGGCCATCCGCGGAGGTTGGTGGAAGATCAGACCACGTTCCATCCCCACGCTTTTCCTCTACAGCCTCTTCAGCGTGGTGTTCAACTACTTGGGCTTTTACCTCGCGCTCCAGTACATCTCCGTGGCCGCCGCCATCGTTATCCTGTACGCCTATCCGGCTTTGGTGCTCCTCCTTTCCCGGATTTTTCTGAAGGAACCCCTTGGGCGACGGGAAATCCTCGCCCTCGTGCTTACCCTGGTGGGGATATTCCTCATCGCCCAGGGGTACCGCCTGGAACAGTTCGCCCTCAACGCCCCGGGCGTGGGGTTGGCGCTTCTGGCGGCGTTCTCCGTGGCGATCTACAACGTGGAGGGGAAGCGCCTGGTGCGCGACTTCGACCCCTGGGCCCTGCTTTTCTGGGGCTTCACCCTGGGGGCGGCGGTGCTTTGGGCCGCCTACCCATGGGTGGGTCGCGGGTTCCCGGCCCTCCCCCTCGCCGGGTGGTCCCTCATCTTGTGCATCGCCCTCTTCCCCACCCTGGGAGGCTACGGGCTTTATCTTGTGGCCTTAAAGCGCATGCGCGCCGGACACGCTTCCCTCATCTCCACCCTGGAACCCCTGCTTGCGGCCCTGTGGGCGGCCCTCGTTTTGGGGGAGCGCCTGGAGGCCCTCCAGGCCGTGGGAGGGGCGTTGATCCTGGGCGCTGCGTCCTTGATCCTGTGGAGACGTTTGTGCCCCCGGAGGGAGAGGCGTTAGAATGGGAGAGGAAGATCGGACGAGGAGGGGTCGAATATGGCCGATAAGGTGGCTGCGCGTGAGGTGAGGGCTCCACGGGGTACGAAGCTTAACTGCAAAGGCTGGCTCCAGGAAGCGGCCCTGAGGATGCTGATGAACAACCTGGATCCCGAGGTGGCCGGTGATCCCGCAAACCTCATCGTCTACGGCGGCACCGGCAAGGCCGCCAGAAGCTGGGAGGACTTCGACCTCATCGTTAAGTGCCTGAAAGAGCTCGAGAACGACGAGACCCTCTTGGTTCAGTCCGGGAGGGCGGTGGGGATCTTCAAGACCCACGAGGACGCCCCAAGGGTCCTCATCGTGAACGCAATGTTGGTTCCGGAGTGGGCCACGTGGGAAAAGTTCCGGGAGCTTGAGCGGCTGGGGCTCACCATGTACGGGCAGATGACGGCCGGAAGCTGGATCTACATTGGAACCCAGGGGATCCTCCAGGGGACCTACGAGACGTTGGCCGAGTGTGCCCGCCAGCACTTCGACGGGACCCTCCGAGGAAAGCTGGTCTTAACCGCGGGCCTCGGGGAGATGGGGGGAGCACAGCCTCTAGCCATCACCATGAACGAGGGCGTGGGCATCATCGTGGAGATAAACCCCGAAAAGATAAAGCGGCGCCTCCAGTTCAAGCAGCTCGACATCTGGACCGACTCCCTGGACGAGGCGCTCAAGATCGCCTTGGAGCACAAAAAGAAAGGGGAGCCTATCTCCATCGGGCTTCTGGGGAACGCGGCCGACATCTACCCCGAGTTCCTCAAGCGGGGGGTGATCCCGGATGTGGTCACCGATCAGACCGCGGCCCACGACGAGCTCAACGGCTACGTCCCGGGGGGGATGTCCTACGAGGAGGCCCTGAGGCTCCGGGAGGAAAACCCCGAGAAGTACATCGAGCTCTCGTACGCGTCCATGGTGCGGCACTGCAGGGCCATGGCGGAGATGCGGGAGGCGGGGGCCATCGTCTTCGACTACGGGAACGCCCTGCGGGCCCAGGCGGAGAAAGGGGGGCTTCCCCACGAGGTGGCGTTCTCCTTCCCGGGGTTCGTGCAGGCGTACATCCGGCCCATGTTCTGTGAGGGGAAGGGGCCCTTCCGGTGGGTGGCGCTGTCCGGGGATCCCGAGGACATCTTGCGCACGGACCGGGCGATCTTGGAGCTTTTCCCGAAAGATGAGGCGCTGGCACGTTGGATCAAGAAGGCAGAGGAAAAAGTGAAGTGGCAAGGGTTGCCCGCCCGGATCTGCTGGCTGGGGTACGGGGAGCGGGCCGAGGCCGGCCTTGCCTTCAACGAGCTGGTGAGGAAAGGGG
>JAGGWU010000056.1 GCA_021163465.1 Candidatus Bipolaricaulota bacterium | reverse complement strand
ATTGAGGAGGGCCTGAAAGCCCAAAAGGAACGCGGCCCCGAAGGCCAAAAGCGCCCCCAGCCTCCCCCTTGCCTCCCGGCCCACCGCGTAGCCCAGAGCAACCAGGGCCGCGAGCAAAAGGACAACGAGCAAAGCGCCCAAAAGCCCCACTTCTTCCCCCACCACGGCGAAGATGAAGTCGTTGTGGGCCGAAGGGAGGTAAAAGAACTTCGCCCGCGACGCCCCGAGGCCCCGGCCCCAAAGCCCGCCCGATCCTAGGGCGAGCATCGATTGGTAAACCTGGTAGCCGTAACTGTGGCGGAAGCTCGCCGGATCGATGAAGGCGAGGAGCCGCCCCAAGCGGTAAGGGGCCATGACCAAAAGGGCCCCCAGGATCGGAAGCCCTGCGGCCCCGGCTCCAAGCAGGTGGCCCGCCCGCGCCCCGGCCGTCCAAAGGAGGAAAAAGGTGAGCGCCGCGTAGAGGAGGAACATCCCGAAGTCCGGCTGGAGGAGGAAAAAGACCCCGAAGATGCCCAAAAGCACCAAATAGGGGAGGACCCCGTGGCGGAAGTCCCGGGGCTCCCTTTCCGCCAGGGTCCCGGCCAGGAAGAAGAGGAGGGCGAGCTTGCCGAACTCCGAGGGCTGGAGGGAGAGGGGGCCGATGGAAATCCACCTTCCCCCTACCCCGAGGTGCGGCACAAACGTCAAGAAAAGCCCCCCAAAGGTAAATCCCAAAAGGAGCGGGGAAAGTCGGGCCCAGAGGCGATAATCTATGCGCCAAAAGGCGAGGAGGAGCACCACCCCCAACGCGGCCCCAAGCAGCTGCCGCTTGAGAAACCCCATCTCCTCGTGGAACAGGCGCATGGCCAGGGGGAAACTGGCCGAGTAGACGAAGACGAGGCCCAAAACCAGGAGCGAAAAGGCCACCAGCAAAACCCGCCCTTCGAGTCTTCCCACCATGAGAGCTCGTAAGGGAAGTGTGTCCCAAACTTCCCCTCGGAAGAACGAAACTTGGGGCCCAAAAAGAGGCGAAAGGGAAGCGAAAAAGGTGCGGGGTGTCCGTGAGGTAGGTTACCCTTTACCGGAGCATGCGGGAAACGCGTCCGAAGGCTTCCCGGAATGCCCGGCCCCGATGGGCATAATTTTCGAATTGGTCGAAAGAAGCGCAGGCGGGCGAGAGCAGGACCCAGTCACCGGGGCGGGCGGCCTGGAAGCCCTTTTTCAGGCACTCCTCGGGGGTAGAAGCGGCCTCGAACGGGATCCCCCACCGGGAAAGGAGCGCGGCGAAGAATCCCCGGGCCTCCCCGAAGAGGATGCAGAGCCGCACCTTTTCCCGCAGGAGGGGCGCGAGGACCTCATATCCACCCCCTTTATGACGTCCTCCCAGAAGCAGCACGCATTTCTCCGGGACCGATCTCAAGGCCGCGGCGGTGGCGTGGGCGTTGGTGGCCTTGGAATCGTTTACGAAAGGGATGCCCCGGATTTCCCCCACGTACTCCATCCGGTGGGGCTGCCTCAAGGCGGGGGCGATGGCGGCGAAAGGGGGCGGCGTTGAGGTGAGCTCGGGGAAAAGGGCGGAAGCCGCGGCGAAAGCGGCCTTGAGATCGAGCACAAGGTGCTCGGGAAGGCCACCTCCCCACCCGAAGGGCAGGGCGATCTCATCGTAGAGGAGAACGCGAGCCCGGGGAGCCAAGGTGGAAAGGAGCTCCCGTGATAGGACGGCGATGTCCTCACACCGCTGGCGCCGGAAGACCCTTGCTTTGGCCGCGAAGTACGCCCCGAGCGTCCCGTGGTGGTCCAGATGATCCGGAGCGAAGTTGAGGAAAACCGCCACCTCCGGGCGGAACCGCTCCGTCCACTCAAGCTGGTAGGAGCTTACTTCCAACACCCACGGGCGACCCTCGGCCTCCGCCGCGGTGGCGATGGCCGGGGCTCCGATGTTCCCGGCCACCACCGGGCGCCTCCCCGCGGCAGCGAGGATCCTTCCCACGAGGGCGGTGGCGGTGGACTTCCCGTTGGTCCCGGTTACAGCGATCACAAATGAGGGACGGGCCAGCCGCCACGCCACCTCAAGCTCGGATATCACGGGGATTCCCCGGCGCACCGCTTCACGCAGCACGGGCTCATGGGGGGGGACACCCGGACTGGGGATGATGAGCTCGCACTCCAAGGGGGCCTCCGAATGACCTCCTTCCTCCCATCGGACGCGGTACCGGAAAAGGAAGCCCTTCTCTTCCTCGCTGAGCATCCTCTTTTCGGAGAGGAAAAGGGAAAGCCCGAAAGAGGAAAGGACCCGAACCAGGGCCCGGCCCGTCCTCCCCAAGCCCAGGATCGCCACCCGCTTCGCCGGGTAGGGCCACCTCACTCCTTTAGCGCCTCCTGCAGGCGTCGCTCGAAGACCATCCGTGGCTCCAGTCGGGGAAGCTGCAGGTAGTACTCCACCACCTGGTCAAGCGCCCCCTGGGGGACCAACCCCACGATCTCCGATTCCACCACGGAGACCCCGTACCGGGCCGCCTCGCGGCGGATGAGTTCCAGTACCCGGGGGATAGGGGTCTTCTTGTAATTCGTGAGGTTCATGGAGACCTGGACCAGGCCCCGCTCCTTGATCTCAAACCCCAGGGCCTTCACGTAGCGCAGTCCCCCCGACGAACCCCGGATCGCCTTGGCGATGGCCTTGGCGATGCGGACATCGTTTGTGTTCAGGTAGACGTTGTAAGCGATAAGGAACTCTCGGGCCCCCACTGCCACCACCCCGGCGGTGGGATGCACCCTCGGTTCGCCGAAATCCGGGGCCCAGGCGGGGTCCTTTATCTTCTCGAAGAAGCCCTCGAACTCGCCCTTCCGGATCGCCGCCAGATCTTCCCGCTCCGGTTTGGTGGCGGAGTTGGCGTAGAGGTAAACCGGTACCCGGAAACGTTCCCAGATCCCCTGCCCCACCTCCCGGGAAAGGGCGATGCAGTCCTCCATGGTGACCCCCCGCACCGGGACGAAGGGCACCACGTCCACCGCGCCCATGCGGGGATGCTCCCCCTTGTGGGACCTCAAATCGATCCTAGGCAGGGCTTCCCGGAAGAGGGCGAACACCGCCTCCTTTACCCCCTCCGGGGTCCCGGCGAAGGTGAAGACACTTCGGTTGTGGTCAGGATCGAACTCGACATCCAGGACCCTTATCTCGGGAACCCGCCTCAAAGCGGCGGCGATGGCGTGGATGGTCTCCTGGTTCCTGCCCTCCGAAACGTTGGGCACACACTCAACGATCTTCTCCCACATCGTCCTTCACCACGAGCGTGAGCAGGGCCTCGGCTGCCAGCTTCCCGTCCACTTCGGCCCTTACCTCAGCCCGCAACACGGGCCCCCGGCGGCGCGCCACCTGGGCAGTGAACAGGAGCACATCGCCGGGGACCACGGGGCGGTGGAACCGTGCCCGCTCCACCGTCCCTAGAAAGGCGATCTTCCCTTCCTCCAGGAGAAGCCCCGCGGTCTGGGCCATTCCCTCCAGGATCATCGTCCCGGGCATGATGGAGGGATATGGGGGACGGAAGTGCCCTTGGAAGTAGGGTTCATTCACCGTGACACATTTCCGCGTCACCACCCTTCCCTCCCCC
>JAGGWU010000177.1 GCA_021163465.1 Candidatus Bipolaricaulota bacterium | reverse complement strand
GTTGTATTTGGTGCGATGAAAACTTATTAGCCCGTCTCCCCCCCGCCCCCCGGCGACGTGGATCCTGGCCTCGTCTATCCACACACTAGGCTTTCTGGCCCTCCTCCACGGGGATCACGTTCACGTAGCGGCGCTTGCGGCCGGCGAACTCCACGTACCCCTTCACCTTGGCATACAGGGTGAAATCGCGGCCCATGCCGACGTTCTTCCCCGGCCAGAACCGAGTACCTCGCTGCCGCACGATGATGCAACCGGGCCAGACGAGCTCGCCGCCGAAGCGCTTAATCCCCAAGCGCTTCCCCGGGGAATCCCGGGTGTTCTGTGTGGAACCCTGGCTCGATTTGTGGGCCATAAGATCACCTCCTTGTCTTTAGACTTTCACGTCGAGGCCGACCTCCCGGACCACGATGCTTCCGGGCCGGTCCCGCTCCAGGGCCCGTAACCCAAGGAGCATCGTCTCCAGAATGGCGTCGAGCTCCCGATCCAGGAAGGGGTCGGAGCGGTCGACGGTGTAGGAGATCCCGTCCTCGGCGCGGCTGGCCTCGGGGGAGAGGTGAAGGTAATACCGCATTCCCAAAAGCGGCGCCTCCACCAAAGCCATGGCCGCCAGACCCTCCGCGCCCCCATTCCCTTTCAAGGAAACGGCGCGGATCCTCCCCTCCTCGTCCCGCTCGATGCGCACCTCCACCATAATCACGCCCTCTCGATCGTGACGATGCGCGTGCGCATGAAGGGCTGTCTGTGGCCCCTCAGGCGCCGGTACCCCTTCTTGGGGCGGAAGCGCTGGATGAGGACCTTGGGCCTCTTGCCCACCGCTTCCACCTCGCCCACAACCCTCACCCCGTCCAGATAGGGCCGCCCTATCTGGATCCCTTCCCCGTTCCGGAGCATGAGGACACGGTCGAATACCACCCTTTCCCCGGGTTGCGCTCCACGGATCAGTTCGTGCTCCACGACCGTGCCTTCCTCTACCACGTATTGGTGTCCCTGTATCTCCACGATGGCGTACATGGGCGACCTCCTCCGCATTCTATCTTCCCCGAAACCTGAGGACAACGTTCCATTCAGCGGATTTTCGTCCCCGGTTGAACTTCGCGATCGGGCGTGAGCACCGCAAGAGTCCCATCCGTGGCCGCCAGGATCATACATTCGGATTTGACCCCGCGGATGGTGGCGGGTCTTAAGTTGGCCACCACTGCCACGAGCTTCCCCCTCAGTTCCTCGGGGGTGTAGTGCTTTTTTATCCCGGCCACGGCCTGGGCCCTACGGTCGCCGAGGTCCAAAAGGAGCTTGTAAAGTTTATCCGCCCCGGGGATCTCTTCCACGGATACGATGCGCCCCACCACGAGGTCGAGTTTCTGGAATTCCTCAATGGTTACCAACCCTTCCTCCTTCATCTCCTGATAGCGCTTCTTGAGGTCCTCCACGTCCACGTGCTCCAGGGGCGGGACGGGCTTTTCGGTAAGCTCCAGCCCCTCCACCCCCCGAAGGGCGTCGGCGAGGCCATGGGGTCCGATGCCCATGACCTCCAGTATCCTGGCAGAGAACGAGGGAACGAACGGTTCGAGCATAATGGCGATTGCCTTCGCCAGGTGCGCCGCCGATGCCACCGCTTCCTCGTCCCCTGTTTCCCAAGGGGCCTTGTGCTGAAAGTACTCGTTGCCGAAGACGGAAAGCCCCGCGACCTCCTTGAGGGCCGCCGCCAGCGATCCCTCCTCCACCCACTCCACCGTCCGGTCGTAGACCCGCTGGATCTTATTCCGGACGGCACCTTCGGTGGGCACCTCCGGGACCCGGCCCCCGAACCGCGACCACACGAAGGAAAGGACCCGGTGGACGAAGTTGGCGATGTTGTTCACGAACACAGCGTTTATGGTGCGATCGAAATCCTCCCAGGAGAAGTTCACATCCGCGGTCTCCGGCCGGTGGTAAAGGAGGTAAAACCTCCAGTAGACCGGGGGGAGGAGCTCCAGGGCCTCGTCGGCGTAAATCCCTACCCGGCGGCTCTTGGAGAAGGCTTCCCCGCCGATCCAATTCAGGTACTCCGTGGCCGCGATCTGATCGGGGAGGTGGTAGCCTTGGCCCGAGGCGATGAGCTGGGCGGGGAAGAAGAGGGTGTGGAAGGGGATGTTGTCCTTGGCCTGGGTGTATACTTGCCACACCTCATCCCCGAACCAGAAGTCCCGCCAGCGCTCCCCTTCGCCCTTCCGGCGGAAGTACTCGATGGTGGCGGAAACATAACCCAAGGCGGCCTCCGCCCAAACGTAGATCACCTTTCCCTCGGCCCCGGCAAAGGGGGCGGGGATCCCCCAGGAGATGTCCCGGGTCACGGCCCGGGGCTTAAGCCCCGCCTCGATCATCCGCTCGGTGAAAAGCTTTACGTTCCCCCGGAAATCCCGGCTCCTCACGTACTCCAGGAGCTTGGGGGCAAGCTTTTCAAGATCCAGGTACCAGTGGCGGGTCTTTTTCCGCACGATGTCAGTGGAACCGCAAAACGCACAGCGGGGGTCGATGAGTTGTTCCGGTTCTAGGAGCCTGCCGCAGGCCTCGCACTGGTTCCCCAAGGCGTTGGGGTAGCCACAAAAGGGACAGGTTCCCGTGATGAACCGGTCCGCCAGGAACCGCTTGCATCCATTGCAGTATGCCCGTTCTTCCTCCCGGGAAAAGATATAACCGTTTCGCTCCATCTGTTTATAGATCCGGGTGACGAACTCGTAGTGTACCGGCGACTCGGTGATGGTGTAGTTGTCGATGGTGATCTCGAATCCCCTTAAAATCTCCACGATCTTTTGGTGCACCTCTTCCACAAGCTCTTTTGGGGAGATGCCGCGTTTGTGGGCCTCGTATTCGATCCGGGTACCGTGGGCGTCGGTACCCGAGACGTGCAGGGTTTCGTACCCTAGGGACCGATAAAACCGGGTGAAGACGTCACCGGATAGGAGACACCCGATGAGGTTGCCCAGGTGTGGCACCCCCGAGCCATAGGGCCAAGCGCTGCAGACGAGGACTCTTTTTATTTCCGGCTTCAAGGCCATCCTCCATTCGGCGGGATTATAACGGGGCCATTGCGGAGCACAAAGGATTTTTACCACCTTAATGAGAGAGGACATCCTTAAGAGGTTGTTGCGCAAATCCGGCTAGCTCCTTGGGCTTACCGCCGGGGTAAATGCGAAAAGATGGCTTACAACTTCAAGGGACTCCACCCATCGCTCCTCCTCCGCCCGGGAAAGGGGACGGTACATGGTCAAATATCTCCTCACTTCGGGGTCATTGAGCCATCGAAGGAACCGGGGGATATCCTCCCGCTCGATCGCCCGCAGCCTCACCCGCCCTCCGTAGATCACGTGCGCTCACCCAAGGCACCGTCCTATTTACCGCGCCTCGTCACCGCCTTGATGTGTCTTGCTGCGAGCAACCCGGTAACGGCGGCGAACACGATGCCACGGGAGTGGCCCGAAGCATCACCGGCCACGTAAAACCCCGGGAGCTCGGTCTCCATCCCTTTTCGCAATCGGTACCGGGTGTCATAGAACTTGATCTCGGGGGCGTAAATCAAGGTCCCGTCGGCCGCAAGCCCTGGAATGAGCCGATCCAGCCGTTCCAAGGCCTCCACTACATCCATCACCACCCGATGGGGGAGGGCCATGGAGATATCCCCCGGGGTGTACTCGTTTAAGGTGGGTTTGATGGGTGCCCGCCGTAGCCTCTCAGGGGTGGAACGGCGTCCCTTTTTCAGGTCCTTTAAGCGCTGCAGGATCGGCTTTCCCCCGCCGATGGTGGTAGCGAGCTTGGCGATGGCCCGGCCGTACTCGGTGGTATCCTCCACCGGATCGGTGAGCTCGATGTGCACCAAGAGGGCGAAGTTGGTGTTCTCGGTCTTCTTGTCGTTCTCGGCGTGACCGTTCACCAACACGAACTCCTCGTAGTCTTCCCGAACCACGAAACCCCGAGGGTTGGTGCAGAAGGTACGTACCATATCGTCGTAGGTGGAAGTACGCATGCGGAATTTGGCATCATACATGACCCGCTCGATAGGCTCATAAAGCTCGGCCGGGAACTCCACCCGCACCCCCACATCCAAGGGACCGAATTCCGGCCCCACCCCTAACCTCCGGGCTACCTCCCGCAGCCAATATGCACCCACCCTTCCGGGAGCGGCTATCACCCGCCGGGCCTCTATTTCGAAGCCGTTTCCCTTGAGAAGGAAGCCGTCGTCGAGGTGCTCGATGGATTCCACCTTGGTCCCGAGGCGAAATTCCACGCCCCGCGCGACGAGGTCGCGATAGAAGTTATCGATCACCTCGCGGATGCGAGAGGTACCGATATGGCGCTGGCGGCCGGCGATGAACTCAATCCCCGCCTCGGCAGCCTTCTTCTTAAGGGCCGCCAAGTCCTCCTCCCTTTCCCCGGAATAGCACTCCGGGGCCCCATAGCGGGTGAAGGCGTTGTCCACTTCCCGGATCAGCGCCTCCAACTCAGCGGGGCTACACCCGATGGCCGCAGGATCTCCTCCAATGCGAGGAGTGAGGTTCAGCTTCCCATCGGAGAAGGTTCCGGCACCACCTACCCCGCAGGTGATGCTCTTTCGGGCCCGAGGATCCAAGCCCTTGTCGATGACGAGGATCTTGAATCCTGCCTCTACCAATTCCAAGGCCGCGAAGAGCCCCGCCGGCCCCGCCCCCACAATGGCCACATCGTATCGCATCCCTATTTCTCCTCGGTCCCCGCCAGAAGTCTCGATGGCCTTCAATATTAGCTCAAAGTCGCGTTTTTCCTAACCGTGATAGCCGGTTGCGTTTTCGTCGGGATGGGGTAAGATGCGGGGCCGTTTCAGGTAGTGCGAAAGCCGAGGAAAGCCTTGGCATCGGGCCAGGGCTTTTTCTTTTGCCCCAAGGAGGAAGGATGCACAAAGAGGTAAGCATAAACCGGGTGCGCAATATCGGCATCATGGCCCACATCGACGCGGGGAAGACCACCGTCACCGAGCGCATCCTCTACTTCACCGGGAAAAAACACAAGATCGGCGAGGTCCACGACGGCGAGGCCACCATGGACTGGATGCCCCAGGAGAAGGAGCGGGGGATTACTATCACCTCCGCCGTCACCTCCGTCTACTGGCGGGCACACCGGATCAACATCATCGATACCCCGGGCCACGTGGACTTCACCGCCGAGGTGGAGCGGTCGCTCCGGGTGGTGGACGGGACGGTGGCCCTCTTCTGCGCCGTGGGCGGGGTACAACCCCAGTCGGAGACGGTGTGGCATCAAGCGGAGAAGTACCGCGTCCCCCGGATCGCATTCATCAACAAGATGGACCGCGTGGGGGCGGACTTCGCCGCCGTGGTGGAGGAGATCCGGCGGGAGCTGGATGCCAATCCCGTGCCGGTAGTGCTTCCCATCGGGGCCGAGGAGGAATTCCGGGGCCTGGTGGACCTCATCGACATGGAGGCGATCTACTTCGATGAGGGACCACGGGGGATCGAACTCCGCCGTGCCCCGATCCCGGAAGAATTGCGCCCCACGGCGGAGGCCCACCGGGAGAGGCTCCTCGAGGCCGCAGCGGAAGCCGACGATGCGCTCCTGGAGAAGTACCTGGAGGGGAAGGGTCCGACGCGGGAGGAGCTCATCGCCGCCCTCCGGCGCGGCACCATCGCGGGGACGTTGGTCCCCGTCCTGTGTGGGGCTGCGTTCCGAAACAAGGGGATCCAGCGGCTACTGGACGCCATTGTGGACTTCCTCCCCTCCCCGGCGGACCTACCGGCGGTTGTGGGCGAATGGGAGGGGCGGGAGGAACGGCGCGCCCCCAGCGACGACGAGCCCCTGAGCGCCCTGGCGTTCAAGGTGCAGGCCGACCGCCACATGGGGAAGTTCACCTACGTGCGCATCTACTCCGGGATCCTCCGCACTGGGGACGTGGTCTTCAACGCCACCCGGGGGCTGAAGCAGCGGGTGGGGAGGCTCTTCGAGGTCCACGCCGACAAGCGTGACATCGTGGATGAGCTCCGCGCCGGGGACGTGGGGGCGGTGGTGGGCCTCTCCGACACCTACACCGGGGACACCCTCTGCGACGAACGTTATCCATTGGTGCTCGAGCCCATCGAGTTCCCCTCCCCGGTCATCGACCTCGCCATCGCCCCGGCGAAGCGGGAGGACCTGGACCGGCTTTCCCGGGCCCTGGCCTATCTCTCCGCCGAGGACCCCACCTTCGTGGCACGGTCCGACGACGAGACCGGGGAGGTGGTGATCTCGGGGATGGGGGAACTGCACCTCGAGATCATCGTGGACCGGATCCGCCGGGAGTTCGGGGTGGACGTGACCACCGGTGTGCCCCAGGTAGCCTACCGGGAGACGGTTCTCGGATCTGTGGAACACGAGCACAAGCTGGTGAAGCAGACCGGCGGCCGCGGTCAGTACGCCCACATCGTGTTCCGGCTCGAGCCCGCGGGCCCGGGCGAGGGGTTCCAGTTCGAGAACCGGGTCACTGGAGGTCGGATCCCCAAGGAGTACATCCCCGCCATCAAGAAGGGGTTCATCGATGCCATGGCCGCGGGGCCGTTGGCGGGCTTCCCCATGGTGGACCTCAAGGTCACCCTCCTGGACGGTTCCTTCCACGAGGTGGACTCCTCAGAGCAGGCCTTCCGGGCCTGCGCGCGGCAGGCGCTTAAGCAGGCGGCCCTCAAGGCCGGGGTGGAGCTCCTGGAGCCGGTGATGTCGGTAGAGGTCACCGTACCCGAGGAGTACGTGGGCCAAGTCTCGGGGGGGGCTGGCGGCGAAGCGGAGCAAGATCATGGGGATGGAGATAAAAGGGAAGCGGGCGGTGGTGCGGGCCCGGGTCCCGTTGGCGGAGATGTTCGGTTATTCCTCGGAACTGCGGAACACCACCAGCGGCCGGGGCGAGTTCACCATGCACTTCGAGCGCTACCAAGCGGTACCGTATGCCGTAGCCGAGGAGATCGCAGCGGCCCGTGGCCGTGCTGTCCATAAGGGGAGGCTTTAGGACTTCCTCTTTGAGCTCGGGACATGGAGGGACACCCCTGCGGCCAACCTGACCCCAGGGGTTGGCGCAGAAGCCTTGTGGGTAAAACGACCTTCATCAGTCCGGCCGATCCCGATGCGCGTCAAGCCAGGATTGGAGTATGAGCACGGCGGCGAGCTCATCACGGAGGGCCTTGCGTTTCCGCCGGCTGAAATCGGCTTCGAGGAGCACCCTCTCCGCTTCCGAAGTGGTCAGACGTTCGTCCCAAAGCTCAACGGTGACACCCACCGCCTCCTCCAAAGACTTGGCAAACTCGCGTACACGCTTCGCCTGTTCCCCTTCGGTCCCGTCCATATTTAGGGGAAGCCCCACCACGATCCGCTCTGCACCCCATTCTCGTGCTTTGCGCGCAAGATATTTCACGTCCTCATTGTGGCCGCGGCGCAGGTATACCCCTTTCCCCTGGGCGATGGTCCCGGTCTCGTCGGAAAGGGCCATCCCGATGCGCCTTTCCCCTACGTCCAGCCCCATGACCCTCATGCCGACGAGAGCACCTGAAGGGCCCGGCGGATCATCTCCTCCACCGGCATGTCGGGGGTGAACTCCTTGCGCACGAGCTCCAGCGCCTTCCGCGCCTCGGCCTCGGAGAACCCCAAGGCTTTAGAGGTGAGGGCGCGCAAGACCACCGTTTCCTTTTCCGAGAGGGGCGTGGGGGCCGCGGGGACCACCTTGGCCAGGCGCTCGGATAGCTCCACCATGATGCGCTGGGCGGTGCGCCGACCGATCCCCTTCACTTGCTCCAGGGCCGAGAGGTCCCCCCGGCGGATGGCGGCGGCGAACTCCTCCGGGGGCATGGCGGCCACCAACCGAAAGGCAAGCCTGGGCCCGAGTTGCGGCACCGAAAGCAACCCCACGAACATATCCCGCTCCTCCGGGGTGGCGAACCCGTAAAGGGTGAGCTCGTCTTCCCCTACCGTGAGATGGGTGTAGAGCTTTGCCGTTCCGGCAAGCCCTGCCACGGTGCGCTTGGGCACCCGGATCCTGAACCCAACCCCCCCCCCCCCGGGGGGCACCCCCCCCCCCCCCCCCCCCCC
>JAGGWU010000163.1 GCA_021163465.1 Candidatus Bipolaricaulota bacterium | reverse complement strand
GGCGGGGAACGTTTTGGCATTCCCCGCAAGGGGGGCTATGGCTCTCCGCGGTGCTCCCGCCCCCGGCCCCACTCCATATCCAGGTGGCCCGTGCGGTGGCCGCGGCCTTAAGCGGGTTTTATCGGCTCCCCATAAACGCCGAGCCCCCAAACGACATCCAGCTCTTCGGGCGCAAGCTCGGGGGGGTGCTGGTGGAGACCAGCCTTCAGGGCGAGAGGGCCGGGCCGGCGGTGGTTGGGGTGGGCATAAACGTGAACAACCCCATCCCGGAAGAGCTGAGGGGAACCGCGATTTCCCTCCGGGAGGCCATAGGAACGAGGGTGGACCTCGAGAAGACGCTTGAGATTGTGCTCGCGGCACTGGATGATCTCCTGGTGAGCCGGGAATGTCGGGGATAGCGGTCATCGGGGCGCAGTGGGGGGATGAGGGGAAGGGGAAGATCTCCCACCTCCTCGCAGAGGGGGCGGACCTCGTGGTCCGCTTCAACGGCGGCCCCAACGCCGGGCATACGGTGGTAGATTCTCATGGCGAGATCCGCCTCCACCATCTTCCCGCCGGAGCATTACGGGAAGGCACTTTGGGGGTATTGGCCCACGGAATGGTGATCGATCCCTGGCTCTTGCGGGAGGAGCTCCAAGAGGTGGAGAAGCAGGGCCGTCCCTTCCCCAAGCTCCTCATCTCCGACCGGGCCCACGTGATCCTCCCCCACCACAAGGAGATGGAGGTGGGGAGCGGGATCGCCAAGTCCATCGGCACCACCCGGCGGGGGATCGGGCCGTCCTATGCCGACAAGGCCCTGCGTTTGGGCTTGCGGTTTGCGGATCTCGCCGACCAAGATATCGTCCGTGAGAGGCTTTCCCGATTGGAAGGGGTTCATCGCAACCCCTCCCGTCCTCCCATGGACCTGGAGCGCGTGGCCCAGGAGCTCTTCGAGTTTTACGCCGTTTTCAAGGACTACATCGGGGATTCCCTGGCCACGGTGAATGCAGCCCTAGAAGAGGGGAGAAAGGTCATCTTCGAGGGGGCCCAAGGGACGCTCCTTGACATCGACTTGGGCACCTATCCCTACGTCACCTCCTCCCACACCACCGTCCACGGGATCGCCTCCGGGGCCGGGGTTCCCGCGGCGAAATTGGGTCGGGTCATCGGTGTGCTCAAGGCCTACACCACCCGGGTTGGGGAAGGCCCTTTTCCCACCGAGGATGTGGGGAGGCTGGGGGAGCTTTTGCGGCAAAGGGGCAGAGAGTACGGGACCACGACGGGAAGGCCACGCCGTTGCGGCTGGCTCGATTTGGTGGCGCTGCGCTACGCCCAAAGGGTAAACGGGTTCACGGAGCTGGCGGTGACGAAGTTGGATGTACTTTCCGGTATTCCCGAGATCTTCGTGTGCGTGGCGTACCGGGTGGGAAACGAGAAGGTGGAGGAGTTCCCCGCTTCCTTCTCCGAGCTTTCCCAAGCGAGGCCCATATACGAGCGGCTCCCGGGGTGGGAGGAGGAGATCCGCGGAGCCCGGACGGAGGAGGAACTTCCCAAGGCCGCTCGGGAATACCTCCGTTATATCGGCGAGGCCCTCGGGGCCCCGGTGAGGCTCGCGAGCGTGGGGCCACGGCCCGAGGAGACGGTCTTCTTGTCTTGATCACTCCCGTTGACAAGGAAGGTGGATCTGTGCTATATAAAAATTGCGTCATGCGAGGGGCTGAATCCGTAGCGGCAAAGGAGGTGATCGGCAGGGGTAGCACCTACTTCGGGTGGTTCTACTTCGCGTGAGGGCGTATCCTCCCCCTGGAGGTACGCCCGATGGCCGCAAGGGAATCCTTGCGGTTTTTTTTATTTTCAAGGAGGTGAAGCATGCGGGCCCTTTCGGCGCTTTTGGCGGTGCTTTTGGGAGTCTCGGCGCTGGCCGCCCCGATAAAGATCGGGATCACCCAGATCGTGGACCACCCTGCCCTTAACGCCGTGCGTCAAGGGATCATCGACGTCCTCACCGAAGCGGGCTATGTGGAGGGAGAGGATGTGGTTTACATCTTCGGCAACGCTCAGGGCGACTTTACGGTAGCTATCTCCATCGCCCAGAACTTCCTCGCCCAAAAGGTCGACCTTGTGGTCTCCATCGCCACCCCCACTTCCCAGGCGGCCGTCCAGGTGTTCAAGGACACGGACGTCCCCGTGGTCTTCTCCGCCGTGACCGACCCCGTGGGGGCCGGCCTCACCGGTTATCCGAACGTCACCGGCACTTCGGACATGATCGACGTCCGCGGCGACCTCGAACTCCTCCAGGAGCTTATCCCCGGGCTCGAGAAAGTGGGCATGGTTTATAACCCCGGGGAGGCGAACTCGGCCATCCTCACCGATATGGCCATAAAGGCGAGCAAGGACCTGGGCATCGAAATCGTAACCGCGGCGGCGGAAAGCACGGCGGCGGTGCCCCTTGCGGCCCAATCCCTCCTCGGCCGGGTCCAGGCGCTTTACGTGACCACCGATAACACCGTGGTCTCCGCGCTGGAGGCGGTGGTGGACGTGGCGGTGAAGGGGAGGCTCCCGTTGCTCGTGTCCGACCCCACGAGCCTTGAGCGGGGCGCCCTGGTCTGCACCGGCTTCGATTACTACGACCACGGCCGCATGACCGGGGAGGTGGTCCTGGAGATCCTCAAGGGAACCCCGCCCTCCGAGATCCCCGTAAAGTACCAGAAGGGAACCCAGCTCTGGCTCAACCTGGACATGGCGGAGCGAATCGGCTTCGTCTTCCCCGAATCCGTCAAGGATAAGGCCACGGGATTGTTCTTCGCCGGAAAGCACTTCACGTTGGAGAAGTGAGGTAAGGAGGGAGAATTGTCCCTTTTCCTCCCCGCGGTCGAGCAGGGCCTGATCTACGGGCTTATGGCCCTGGGCGTCTACATATCCTTCCGGGTCCTGGCGTTCCCGGACCTGTCCGTGGACGGGACCTTCCCCTTGGGGGCCGCGGTGGCGGCGACGCTGATCATCTCGGGATGGGACCCGTTCCTCGCGTCTCTGGTGGCCGCGGGCGCGGGCATGGTGGCGGGAGCGTTTACGGGGATCCTGTCCACCAAGTTCCGCATCCAGGGACTTCTGGCCGGGGTCCTCACCATGATCATGCTTTACTCGATCAACCTCCGGATCATGGGGCGTCCGAACCTCCCCCTCCTGGGGAGGCCATCGGCCCTCTCGACCGCGGTGGAGGCTTTGGGACTGCCGCGCACCTGGGGACTGGTGGTGGTGGCGGCCCTCTTGGCCCTGGGGATCAAGCTGATCCTCGATCTTTTCTTCCACACCGAGCTGGGTTCCGCCATGAGGGCCACGGGGGATAATCCCCACATGGTCCAGGCCTTCGGGGTAAACCCGGAAACCATGGTGATTTTGGGGCTGGCGCTGTCCAATGGGCTCGTGGCCCTATCCGGGGCGTTGGTGGCGCAGTATTCGGGGTT
>JAGGWU010000164.1 GCA_021163465.1 Candidatus Bipolaricaulota bacterium | reverse complement strand
TGTTCGTTCAGATGAAGGATGTCTATGTGAAAACCGTAGGCGGGGAGGATCTGCGGCAGCTCACGGACGAGGGCGGCGTTATCTGGGCCCGCTTCGCCCCCGACGGTTCCCATTTCTATTACATCGCCTTTCAGAACGGCCACTACGTGGTCAAACGGGGAGAGGTGGACGGTGACACGAGGGAGACCGTCCTGGCAGAGGAAGGCGTGAACTTCTTCTATGCGGTTCCTTTTCCCGACGGGAAGCGCTTGGTGGTGATCTCGGACCGGGAGGGACAAACCGACCTATGGATATACCACTTGGAAGAGAAGGCTTTCACCCGTCTCACCAATACCACCGGCCTTGAAGCGACCCCCGATGTTTCCCGGGACGGAAAAAACATCGTCTTCGTCGCTTTATGGGAGGGTATGCAAAGCTGGGATATACATCTCATCCGCCTCGAGGGAGAGGAGGTGAACTACGATATCGTAACCGAGGATCCTTTCTTCGATTGGGCACCCAGGATATCCCCGGACGGCAAGTGGATAGCGTTTGAGTCGACCCGCTCCGGCGACTCGGAGATATGGGTGATGCGGACCCGTGAAAACGGGCTCTACCTAACCCGTATTACCAAGGACTCCTGGCGCAATGCCTTCCCCGTATGGTCACCGGATATGGAGATGCTCGTGTTCGGGACGAGGCGAGACGGAGAAGATGCGTGGACCATATCGGTTACGGAGACCTACTGAACCATGATCGCATAAGCTGCCTTCCATGGCACGGATAATAGCCGTGGGGAAATTCGACGGGGTTCATCTGGGCCATCGTCGCCTCTTAAACGAGGGCAGGCGTTGGGCGAAGGAGTTGGGCGCGAGTTTTGCGGCCTTCACGTTCCCCTTCCAACGGGAGGCGTTACTTCCCCTCTCGGTGCGATTGAGGCTTTTGGGGGAGCTCGCCGATGAGGTCATCGTCCGTGATCTCCATGACCTCATCGGTTTGGCCGCGGATGAGTTCCTAAGAATGTTGCAGAAGGATTTCGGCGCCGTAGGGCTCATCATGGGACCCGGACATCGCTTCGGCAAAGGGCGCGGCGGGAACCCGGACTATGCCCGGGAGTGGGGGCGCAGACACGGGCTGATGGTTCGGGTGCTTGGACCCTTTTTGTGCCAAGGGAGGCCGGTTTCGGCTCGATATATCCGAGACCACCTGAAGCGGGGGGAGGTGCGAGAGGCACGGCTCCTTTGGGGCCGATATCCTCCCTTGTTCGGGAAGCGGATCCAGGGAGCGAAGGTGGGAAGGCGACTGGGGTACCCCACCGTGAACCTCGAGCTTTCGCCCGAGCAGCTTCGTCCCCGGGCAGGGGTGTACCTGGCCTGGGCCTTCTGGGCCGGTGGTGAGGGACCGGGGCTCTTCTATCTAGGGGACCGTCCCACCTTTCCCCGGCTCCCGCCCGCGGCGGAAGTCCACCTCTTCGAGGCCCCCCGGCCCGAGCCCGAGGGCACCGTGGAGGTGCACCTCATGGAGTTCCTGCGGGAGGACCGGCGTTTCCCCACGGAGGAAGCGCTGGTGGAGCAAATAGGCCGGGATGTGACCCGGGGACAGGAGCTGTTGGAGGTACTCCCCACGCCGGAGCCGCTTTCGCGGTAGCACGCAAACGGTTCCAAAACCTCCGGTGGGACGGGTTATAATCCCCTTCGACTCGTAAAGGAGGGATAATGGTGGCGATCCCTGCGTTGGATGAGCGCTGTGTGAACGCGATCAGGTTCCTTTCCTGTGACATGATCCAGGAGGCCAATTCCGGCCACCCCGGCCTGCCTCTAGGGGCGGCCCCCATGGCCTACGTGCTCTGGACCAAACACCTGAAGCACAATCCCAAGGATCCCAAATGGTTCGACCGCGATAGGTTCGTGCTCTCGGCCGGCCACGGCTCGGCCCTGCTTTACGCTCTCCTTTACCTCACCGGCTACGACCTTTCCTTGGAGGAATTGAAAAGGTTCAGGCAGTGGGGAAGCAAGACCCCGGGGCATCCAGAAGCGGATTGCGCCCCCGGGGTGGAGGTCACCACCGGTCCCTTGGGGCAGGGGATCGGGATGGCGGTGGGAATGGCCATGGCCGAGGCCCATTTGGCCGCCGTGTTCAACCGCCCCGGGCACCGGATAATCGACCACTATACCTACGTCCTCGCCTCCGACGGCGACCTCATGGAAGGGGTATGTGCCGAGGCCTGCTCCCTGGCGGGGCACCTGAAGTTGGGCAAACTGATCGTGCTTTTCGATGACAACGGCGTGTCCCTCGCGGGGACCACCAACCTCACCTTCACCGAGGACGTACTCAAGCGCTTCGAGGCCTACGGGTGGCATACCCAAAGGGTGGAGGACGGGAACGACCTCGGGGCCATCGATGCCGCCATCCGCGCGGCCAAGGAGGAGGTGGACCGGCCCTCCATCATCGCCGTCCGCACTGTGATCGGCTACGGCGCGCCCACGAAGCAGGGGACGTACAAGGTCCACGGCGCTCCCCTGGGGGAGGAGGAACTGCGGGCCGCCAAGGAGCGGTTGGGTTGGCCCACGGAGCCCAAGTTCTATGTACCCCAAGACGTACTCGAACACTTCCGTACCGCCCTGGAGCGGGGCGAGAGCTGGGAGCGGGAATGGGGGGAGCGCTTTGCCCGCTACCGGGAGGAATACCCCGGGCTCGCCGCCGAGCTTTCGCGCAGGATCCGGGGCGAACTCCCCGGGGGCTGGGATGGAGGCCTCCCCGAATTCCCGCCCGACGATAAGGGGATCGCCACCCGCAAGGCCTCGGGGAGGGTGCTCCAGGCCTTGGGGGAGAAAATCCCGGAGCTCATCGGAGGATCGGCGGATCTAAACCCCTCCGTCCACACCGTGCTACCCGAGGAGGGCGACTTCCAGGCGCCCGGGGAAAAGCCCCGGGAGGTCCAAGGGGATGCTGGGGGAGCCTGGGATTATTCCGGGCGCAACATCCATTTTGGGGTACGGGAGCACGCCATGGGGGCCATCGCCAACGGCATCGCCCGCCACGGGGGCCTCATCCCATTCGTGGGCACCTTCCTGGTCTTCTCCGACTACATGCGCCCGCCGATGAGGCTTTCCGCCATGATGGGTTGCAAGGTGGTCTACATCTTCACCCACGATTCGGTGGGGATCGGTCAGGACGGTCCCACCCACCAGCCGGTGGAACAGATCGCATCCCTGCGGGCGATACCGGAGCTCGTCGTGATCAGGCCTTCCGATGCCAACGAGGTCCGCGAGGCCTGGATCGCGGCCCTGAAGAGGAACGGCCCCACTGCCCTGATCCTCACCCGGCAGAACCTCCCCGTCCTCGACCGGGGCCGCTACGCCTCCGCGGCGGGGCTGCATAAGGGGGCCTACGTGCTCTGGCAGGCGAAAGACGGCACGCCGGACGTGATCATCATCGCCACCGGATCCGAGGTCCACGTGGCCTTGGGGGCGGCCGAGATCTTGGCGGAGGAGGGCCTGAACCCGCGGGTGGTGGCCATGCCCTCGTGGGAGTTATTTGAGGCGCAGCCGGAGGATTACAGGCGGGAGGTCCTCCCGCCTGAGGTGAGGGCCCGGATGGCGGTGGAGGCCGGGGCCTCGTTGGGATGGGAACGCTACGTGGGCCCCGAGGGGGCCATCGTCTCCGTGGAGCGCTTCGGTGCTTCAGCTCCCGGCGCGGAGGTCCTGGAGAGGTTCGGGTTCACCCCCGAGAACGTGGCCCAATTGGCTCGGGAAGTAATCAAACGCGCCTCCTAAAACCCGGGGCGGAACCGGCCTCCGGCACGAGGAAAGGGCCTTTTCAATAATGGAACTCGTGCGTGTCCACCCGGATCTTCCGGGAAGGTTCCTCTCCGGGCCAGGGGCGGCGAAGCTCGATCAAATTTAGCACGGTATAACCGCGTTTCTTCAGGAACGCGATGATGACATGGTTGTTTGGATGGACCCAGTTGTAAACCGTATCTCCGCCCAACTTCTCACAGAGCTCCTCGGCCTTGGCGTAGAGAGCGGAGCCCACGCCGCGGCGGCGAAAACCGGGCTCAACGTAGAGCTGTTCGGCCCAAACCACATCGCCTTCCACCCGCAGGACCAAATACCCCACAAGCCTCCCCTCGAGTTCGGCCACATAGATGGGATAGCCTTTTTCCCGAAACTCAGCTAGCTCCTCCCGGGCAGACGCGAGATCCGGTTCCACGTCCTTTCCCCTGAACCGGGCGAGCTCTGCCCGGAAGGAAGCGATCATCCCGGCCAAGGCCTCCTCGTCCCCGGACCCAAACGGCCTCACCCACACTTCCACACCCATCCTCGGGCCTCAGAGCACCCGGCTCCCAGGCGGGACCTCGTGGTCCGGGGAAAGGAGCGAGACCTTGGTGTCGAAGAGGGCCCCGAGGACGAGGACCTCGGAAGAAAAGCCCGCGATGCGCTTCGGGGGAAGGTTCACCACCGCCACCACAAGCTTCCCCACAAGGTCTTCAGGCTCGTATAGGTCAGTGATCTGGGCGCTGGAGCGCTTCACTCCCAGGGGGCCGAAATCGATGGTGAGTTTATACGCGGGCTTCCGCGCCTCGGGGAAATAATCGGCCGCGACGATCTTTCCCACACGGATATCCAACCGCAAAAAGTCCTCATATGTCGCCATACCCCTAGTGTAGCACCGCTTATTCGGTCGTTTAAGCCCGTGGTGTGGGCTTCGAGGGCAGGGAATAATCCCGATCATTTCACCGAAGGCCCAATTCTGTTATTGCGGTGAACCTCGCCTCCCTCGGTAAGGTCTTCAACGAGGCACATCGGGCCCTGTTAAAAACATCCGTCCATGATGAGGTTGTGGAGCCAAGCGAAGGTCCAAAGCCACCTCTTCAAGCTGTCCAATCCCTTCTTTGTGGGGAAATAGCGGTCGAAGTCCTTGATCCTCCGTTTGAGGAACTCCCCGAAGAACCCCTCAATCACCGACCGCTCCCCTCCCCGAACTACCCTCCAG
>JAGGWU010000184.1 GCA_021163465.1 Candidatus Bipolaricaulota bacterium | reverse complement strand
GCTATCTGTAGCGGCTTACAAAGTCTCGGCGAGATGTTTTACAAGATACCACCGTCTTTGATCGGCCGTTCGATGATCCCACCCCCGAGGACTGCCTCCCCACGGTAAAAGACGGCCGCCTGGCCTGGGGCCACCGCCCGCTGTGGCCTTTCGAACCTAACATAAGCTTCCCCGTCCCGAAGCTCCACCCCGCACCGCACGGGGGCCGCGCGGTAGCGGATCTGTACCTCGCAAACGAACCTCTCTCCCGGGGGTTCCCCGGCGATCCAGGTAAGCTCCCGGGCCACAAGGCCCTCGGCATAGAGGGCCTCCTCCGGCCCTACTACCACCGCGTTCCGGGTCGGGTCTAGGGCCACCACATATAGGGGCTCCCCCGTCGATATTCCCAGGCCCCGCCGCTGCCCCACCGTGTAGTGGGGAAGCCCTCGGTGTGAGCCCAAAATCCTTCCCGAAATGTCCACAATGGGACCCGGTTTCGCGTCCGGGACAAGCTCCCCGATCCCCCGAGGGGCAAAGCAGAGGTCCTGGGATTCACGGAGATGGGCGGCGGTGAAGCCCTTTTCCCGAGCGATCCGCTTGACCTCCTCTTTGGTCAGCTCCCCAACGGGGAAAAGGGCCCGCGACAGCTCGTCCTGGGTGAGGGAGTAGAGGAAGTAAGACTGGTCCTTCGCCCGATCCCGTCCCCGCAGGAGAACGTGCTTCCCTTCTTTTTCCCGATTCCTCACGTGGTGTCCGGTGGCGATGTAGGGGATGCCGCGTTTCTCGGCTTCACGCAAAAGGAGCGCGAACCTTGCCCTGCGATTGCAAAAGGTGCAAGGATTGGGCGTTTTCCCCTCTCTATATGCCCGCAACGCGGGCTCAACCACGAGCTTTCGAAACTCCCGGTGCGCTTGAACGGTCTCGTGGGGAATGCCGAGCTCCCGTGCGGCCAGGGAGGCAGCCTCTACCGAACAGCACCGGTTCTCATATGGCCCTTCGGGATCCCACAGCCAGAGGGTGAGGCCGTATACTCGATAGCCCTGCTCCAAAAGGAGATAGGCACACACAGTCGAGTCCACGCCCCCCGACATCCCCACAAGGACCTTCTTGGCCATCCTTCGCTATTCCTCTACGTGCTTGGGCACAATACAGATGAACTTGAGGGGGCTGGAACCGGTGTTCGAAAACTGGTGATATTCGTCGGGGGCCAGGAAAACCACCGTGCCGGGGGAGAGCCTTTGGGTCCCCGCTTCGGTCCACAACACCCCTTCTCCTTCCAAAACCAGAACCCCGTGTTCGAAGGGATGGCGGTGTTTCGGGGTATGTCCCCCTGCCCCCAAGGTGAAGAGCCGCACCGCGAACGTGGGGGCTCCGTCTTTTGGCCCGATAAGAACTTGCTTCACCACGTTTACGGTCTCCCTCCCGTCGGAGACGTCCCTCGCCTCAACCTCGTGGACCCTCTTCACCACCGCCATGGAACCTCCTTTTATGCATAAGCCACAAGGAAAGGAACGAGGAGCTCACGGTCCGTGAGACCGCCGTGCATCCCCCGCAGCACGAACTCCTCGCCTTCCGGCCAGAAGAAAAGTTTCCGCCCCCGAGCCAACGCCACCAGGTCCCCCAGGCGCGCCCGCACCCCCTCGCTCGGCTCCTCGAGTCCCCAGATCTTGGACTCCAAGGCCGCTTCGGTTTCCATCACCAAGAACTCCCCTGGGTACCTCCGTTCGAGGTACTCCCGCACCGCTTCCTTCCTTCCCTCACGCACGAAGAAATATCCCGCGCGCAAATCGCCCACGGGTTGGAAGATAATCGACCCCATAAGCTCAGGGCTCGCCTTGACATCGATGAGGTCCTTTTGGGGATCTACCTCTACGAACCCGTGGTCCGCCGTCACCAATACCGGAACGCCCGCCCCCCCTCCTAAGAAGTTCTCCTCCATGGCGCGGAAAAACCACGAAACCTCTAACGAAAACGGCTCCGACTCCGGACCGTAAAGGTGTGCCAAGGTATCGGTAACCGGCCAGTAAACCCCTAAAAGAACCCTTCCCGGCAGCCGGAGTGCTTTTTTGAGCAATACAAACAGGTCGGAAAGGCTGATGAAGGCAACGATCTCTTCCACACCACGGTACAGGATCCCCGAAAGCCCCGAATTCACGATGTATTTGGGCAGGAAAAGGTACGACTTCACCCCCTTTTCCCGCAGGCGCTCGTAGATGGTGGGAACAGGGACGAACTTCTCCAGCTCCACGCCCACGTTCTTGATGGATCCATCGGGGGCTCCCGGGGTGGAGAGCTTTATCATGTTTACCACCGCACCGACCTCGCGGAGGAAGAGCTTGTAACCCAAGATCCCATGGACCACAGGGCTCACCCCGGTGGAGAGGCTCGTCAGGGAAGTGGTGGTGGTGGGAGGAAAGACCGAGGTAAGGGGAATGCGGATATCGAAGCGGGAAAGGCCCACAAGTCCCTTCTCGGCCAGCTCCTCCAGCTTGAGGTACCCCAGCCCGTCGAGGATGAAGCTCACCACTTTGTCAGCCCTCTCGATCCCGAGCTCTCCTAAAAGTGACCGACCTCCTTGAGGTACGCCGAACATGTCCAGGATGGTATCGGCCACCGCCAAAAGGGAATAGCGCTCGTAGTGGGGACGCAATCCCCCCGTTTCCTTTCTGATCGCCTCCAGGATTTCTTGTGTTCTCCCCATGCCTTGCGCATTATACCCAAGCACAAACCCGAGACCGGGGAAGGAGGGCCTCATGGCGGAGTGTGTGAATCGGGATCGAAACCTCAAGAGGTGTCCTTGCACCTGGCCGGATTGCCCACGGAAGGGCATCTGTTGTGAGTGCCTCCATTATCACCTCTCGCAAAAGGAGCTCCCGGCCTGCTGCTTCCCTCCGGAGGTGGAACGCACCTACGACCGTTCTTTCCGCCGCTTCGCCCAGCTTTACGGGGGAGCTTGAGGGATGCAGAACCGGAAAGTCGCCCAGATCCTCTACGAGGTCGCGGATCTTCTAGAACTGGAGGGGGTGGAGTTCAAGCCCCGGGCTTACCGGCGGGCCGCGCAGGCGGTGGAGTCCTGTCCTGTTCCCATAGAAGACCTCGTGCGTGAGGGGAAAGTAACGGAGCTTCCGGGCGTGGGAAAATCCATCGCCGGTAAAATCGAGGAAATCGTGAAAACCGGCAGGCTCCGCTACCACGAGGAGCTCAAAAAGAAACTCCCCGTGGACCTTTACGCCCTTACCCAAGTGGAGGGGGTGGGGCCCAAGATCGCCAAGTTGCTGTACGAGCATCTGGGGGTAAGAAACCTGGATGACCTCGAGCGGGCCGCCCGGGAAGGCCGTATCCGCACCGTACCGGGCCTCGGCCCCAAGGTAGAGGAGAAGATCCTGCGGGGCTTGGCCGAGGCCCGAAAGACCGAAAGGCGGTTGCTTCTAGGTTATGCCCTCCCGCTGGCCGAAGGGATCCGGGATAAGCTCCGGGAAAGCGGTCTCTTCAAAGAAGTGGAGATCGCGGGATCTCTTCGCCGCGGCAAGGAGACCATCGGTGATATCGATATCCTGGGGATATCCGATCGCCCCCACGATGCCGCGGATGCCTTCGCCTCCCTCCCGGATGTGGAGGAGGTCTTAGCAAAGGGGCCGAAGAAGACCTCGGTGCGATTGGCGGATGGGGTTCAAGTGGACCTCCGGATCGTGCCCGCCGAATCTTTCGGGGCAGCGCTCCAGTACTTCACCGGATCGCAAGCCCACAACATCCGCCTGCGGGAGCGTGCGGTTTCTTTGGGGTTCAAGCTCAACGAATACGGGGTGTTCAAAGGGGAAGAACGGGTGGCCGGCCGCACCGAGGAGGAGGTCTACAAGGCTTTGGGCCTCCCCTGGATACCCCCGGAGCTGCGGGAGGATCGGGGGGAGATCCAGGCGGCCGAGGAGGGAAAGCTTCCCAAGCTCGTTGAGCCCGAACAGATCCTGGGGGATCTCCACGTCCATACCGACTGGTCCGACGGCAAGGGTTCTTTGGAGGAGATGGCCAAGGCGGCCATGGAGCTTGGATACCGTTACATAGCCATTGTGGACCACTTCCGCTTCGCCCAAGCGATCCCGGGTTTGGGCCCGGAGGAACTGGCGCGGCAAATGGAAGCGATTCAGGAGCTCAACCGGAAATTGAAGGGCTTTCGACTCCTTTCCGGTATCGAGGCCAATATCCTCCCCGACGGCACCATCGATGTCCCCCGGGAGCTTTTGCGGGAGCTCGAGGTGGTGGTGGCAGCGATCCATACCCATATGCGGATGCCGAAAAAGGAGATGACGAAAAGGCTCCTTTCGGCCATCGAGAACGAGGACGTGGACATCATCGCCCACCCAAGCGGGCGCCTGATCGGGGAGCGCTCTGCCTATGAGGTGGATTGGGAAGAGGTGTTTCGCCGGGCGGCGAAATACGGGACGATCCTCGAGGTGAACGCTAATCCGCAACGTCTGGATCTATGCGCCGAACATGTCCGGGAGGCCATCGATACCGGGGTGAAACTGGCCTTGGGCACCGACGCCCATCACCCCGACCATTTGTGGTTCATGCGATATGGGATCCTCACGGCCCGCCGTGGATGGGCCGAGGCCAAGGACGTGATCAATACCCTGTCCTTGGACAAGCTTTTGGCGATGTTTAAATAGCGCCATTTGGGGCCCCGATCCCTTCCCGACGGTTGTAGTAAAATCCGCCCTAAGATGATCCGAACCGAAGGGCTTACACGACGATTCGGAGAGGTGATAGCCGCAGAAAAACCTCTCCTTCGAAGTTCGTGCGGGGGAGATCGTGGCCCTGCTGGGGCCCAATGGAGCAGGGAAGACCACCACGGCGCGGATGCTTTCCTGCCTCATCGCTCCCACCTCCGGGAGGGCATGGGTGGATGGACGTGAGCTCAACGAGGATCCTTCTCATATCCGTGCCACCGTGGGGGTTCTCACCGAATCCCCGGGGCTCTACAAGCGCCTCTCGGCGTGGCATAACCTCCGTTTCTTCGCGGAGCTTTACGGGGTGAGGAACGCCGAGGAAAAGATCGAGGAGTACCTTCGGTTCTTCGGGCTTTGGGAGCGAAGGAACGAACCGGTGGCCACGTACTCAAAGGGGATGCGCCAGAAACTGGCACTGGCCCGGGCCCTCTTGCACGAACCGAGGGTACTTTTGCTGGATGAGCCCACCGCCGGACTCGATCCCGAAAGCGCGAGGTCCGTACGGGAGTTCATCTCCGAGCTCAAAGGCGCGGGCAGGGCGGTCCTCCTCTGCACCCATAACCTTCCCGAGGCCGAGCGCCTCTGTGACCGGATCGTCCTTTTGAGGACCCGCCTGATCGCACAGGGCACCCCCGAAGAGCTTAAGCGTCGCCTCTTCAGAACCAAGATGGTGGTGGAGCTGGCCAACGCCTTCCCCGGGCTCGTCTCCTCCCTGGACATCCCTGGGGCGAGATCGGCGGAGCTGGTGGGGGAGAAGCTCTATGTCGAGGTCGAGGACCCCCGGCCGGGATAACCCGGTCCTTGTGCGCAGGCTGGTGGAGCTAGGGGCCGAGATCATCGCCGTGCGGGAAGCCGAGACCACATTGGAGGACGTCTACCATGAGCTCATGGGAGGTGCCGGTGCACAGGGTTAAGGCGATCCTCCTCAAGGAATGGGCGGAGGCGGTTCGGATAAAGATGGTGCTTTTCAGCGTCGCCTTCCTCCCTTTGTTTATGACGGGGTTTGCCACGTACCTTGTGTGGCAGGGAAGGGCCCTTCCCGAGGAGGCACAGGCTGCCCTTCTGAACACATCCCTGTTGTACTTCTTCATCCTCCCTGTGGTGATCCCCCTCTCCATCGCCGCCTATTCCATCGTGGGAGAAAAGGAGCAAGGCACCCTGGAACCCCTTCTGGCCACCCCTGTCCGGGACTGGGAGCTGTTTTTCGGCAAGGCACTGGGGCCGGTGATTCCTGGGCTGGTCCTTTCCTGGGGCGCGTTCGGCCTCTTCCTTTTGGCGGCCCGTGTAATGTTGGGAAAATACCCACAGGGGTGCTTTCGCTCCCTTGGCTCCTTTGCATTTTTGCCCTGGCTCCCCTCCTCGCGTTGTTCGCGGTGTTCGTCACCATGATCGTCTCCTCCCGTACCACCGATGTCCGGGCGGCGTACCAGTTCTCCAGCTTGGCGGTGCTCCCCGTCCTGATCCCGCTGCTCGTTTACATCGGTCGCCTTACCGCGGTCAATCTCGCGTTCGTGGGAAAGAGGATCGTGATCCCCCTCGATGTGGCCACCCTTTACATCGCGGTTAAGCTCTTTCGCCGCGAGGAGATCCTTACCCGTTGGAGGTAAACTTGGAGCTGTGGCGAACCATCCCTACAATCTCGCTCCAGGAGGTGGCCTATGGCGTACGTGACCAAGAAGGAGCTCATCGAGAAGATAAAACCGATCTTGGAAGATCTGGGAAGGGCGCTGGAGGAATTGGAAACGGCACTGGACGAGGCGAAGGTCAACCTGGAGAAGACCAACGACGCCATCGCCGAAGCCGAAGAGGACTGAGCCCGTTTTCGGGGCCGGAAGGCAAAGGCGGGGGCTTCGCCCCCCTTTTTCTTTCTCCACAGGAGTTCCACAAACCCTCCCCGGCTTTTCCACCGGTGGCGCTTAAGATCGGGGTGTAAAGCGCGGGGTGAAGAGCTGCCCCGCCCCCTAAACGAAAGCCCGCTTTCCCACCTCCGGGACGAGGGGCCCAAAAGGGCCCCTCGTCCTTTTCAAATTAACAATGGGCCCCGCTCCTTGTCTTGTGTTACTATTACCATCGCCGAAAGCCTGGTCGGACAAAGGAGGGACAAGTTGGCGATCCTCATCGATAGGTCAACGAGGGTCCTTGTTCAGGGTATAACCGGGAGCGAGGGTTCATTTCACACGAAGCGGATGTTGGCATACGGGACCCAGGTGGTGGCGGGGGTCACCCCGGGCAAGGGAGGACAGAGGCTGGACGGGGTCCCGGTTTACGACTCCGTGGCGGAAGCCATCGAAGCCCATCCGGAGATAAACGCCTCCATAATCTTCGTGCCCGCGCGGTTCGCTCCCGATGCGATCCTGGAAGCCGCCGATGCTCGGATCCCCTTGATCGTGACTATCACCGAGGGGATCCCGGTACACCAGATGCTCCGGGTGTACCACCTGCTCAAGCTCTACAGGGTTCGATTGATCGGACCCAACTGCCCCGGGTTGATCTCGCCGGGCAAGGCCAAGGTGGGGATCATGCCGGGGGAGGTCTTCACCCCCGGCCCCGTGGGAATAGTTTCCCGCTCCGGTACCCTTACCTACGAGATCGCCTCCCGCCTTTCCCGGGCCGGCATCGGCCAGTCCACGGTGGTGGGGATCGGGGGGGATCCCATCGTGGGGAGCTCCTTCGTGGACATCCTCGCGCTTTTCGCGGAAGACCCGGAGACGGAGCTCGTGGTCCTGGTGGGGGAGATCGGGGGGACCGCCGAGGAGGAGGCGGCCCGGTTTGCGGCCGAGAAGCTGGGGAAGCCCATGGTGGCCTACATCGCCGGGTTCTCCGCCCCGCCGGGAAAGCGCATGGGGCACGCCGGGGCGATCATCTCCGGCTCCGAGGGGACCGCGGAGGCCAAGGCCAGGGCCCTGGAGTCCCGGGGGATCCCCGTGGCCCGCACCCCTGCCCAGGTGGCCGAGCTCGTGAAGGGGATCCTTAAGGCCTGAGGAGCCGGGACATTGCCGGGGGAAACCGGACGGCACT